>CAMLNW010000220.1 GCA_946481495.1 uncultured Actinomycetes bacterium | reverse complement strand
GCGGGCCGGATCGGGGTACGTGGCGTCCTCTACACAAAGAACTGCGACCAAGCGAGCCAGACCTAGTGAGCGAGACTCCCTCCAACAACAGCCAGGCGACCGAGGCGGCGACGCCCGGCCTGCGCGACACGCCGACCCTGATCCTCGGAGGCGGTCCAGCCGGCCTGACGGCGGGCTACCTGCTCGCCAAGCAGGGCTTCCCGGTGATCATTTTCGAGGCTGAGGACCAGGTCGGTGGCATCGCCAAGACCGAGGTCCGCGAGGGCCCGGGCGGCGAGTACCGCTTCGACCTCGGTGGCCACCGCTTCTTCACCAAGGTCCAGGAGGTCGACGACCTCTGGCACGAGATCATGCGCGAGGAGTTCCTCAAGCGCCCGCGGATGTCGCGGATCTACTGGAACAAGAAGTTCCTCGACTACCCGCTGCGCGGCCCGGACGTCATCAAGAAGCTCGGCCCGATCGAGCTGACGCGCTGCATGCTGTCCTACTTCTGGGCGCAGGTGAAGCCGAAGGGCCGTGAGGACACCTTCGAGCAGTGGGTGTCGAACCGCTTCGGCAAGCGCCTCTTCAACCTCTTCTTCAAGTCCTACACCGAGAAGGTGTGGGGCGTGCCGACCTCGGAGATCCGTGCCGAGTGGGCAGCCCAGCGGATCAAGGGCCTGTCCTTCTTCAGCGCCGCCAAGGCTGCCTTCTTCGGCAACAAGGGCAACGAGATCAAGACGCTGATCGGCGAGTTCAACTACCCCCGCTACGGCCCCGGCCAGATGTGGGAGACGATGACCGACGACATCACCAAGCTCGGCGGTCAGGTGCTGCTCAACACGAAGGTCGACAAGGTGATCTTCGAGGGCGGCCGCGCGCGCAAGGTGATCGCCGGCGGCAAGGAGTACGAGTCGAACTACATCGTCAGCTCGCTGCCGCTGCGCAACATCGTCGGGATGGCCGAGCCGCAGCCCTCCCCGGAGGTCGTCGCGGCTGCCAAGGGCCTGCGCTACCGCGACTTCCTGACGGTATCGCTCGTGCTCGACGGCGAGGACCTGTTCCCGGACAACTGGATCTACATCCACGAGCCCGACGTCGAGGTCGGCCGGATCCAGAACTTCCGCTCCTGGAGCCCCTGGATGGTTCCGGACCCGACCAAGGCCTGCATCGGCCTCGAGTACTTCTGCTTCGCTGGCGACGAGCTCTGGGAGACCGACGACGACGAGCTCGTCGAGCTCGGCATGCGCGAGCTCGAGGCGCTCGGCCTGGCGACCCGCGACAAGCTCGAGTTCGGCTTCGCCACCCGTGTCCCGAAGGCGTATCCGATGTACGACATGGACTACGCCGACCGGATCACCGCGATCCGCAGCTGGCTCGACGGGCTGGAGAACCTGCAGCAGGTCGGCCGCAACGGCCTCCACCGCTACAACAACTCCGACCACTCGATGCTGACCGCGATGCGTGCGGTCGACAACCTGGTCAAGGGCACCGAGCACGACATCTGGGCGGTCAACGCCGAGTCGGTCTACCACGAGACCGAGACCCAGGACGAGCAGCAGCCCTACATCGAGGCGCCGGAGACCGCCGCGCAGAAGGAGCCACTGGCCAAGTAGCCGGGCTCAGAGACCGCGATCTCAAGCAGGGGGCCTGCTTGCCGATATCGGAGCTAGGCGGGCATCGTCCGCCCGCTCCGATATCGAATGACGATCCCAGCTAGAGCCCTACGTCTCCTCCTGGCGGCTGTCGCGGCAGCCGCCTGCGTCCCGGCCGTCGCATCGGCCCAGGCCGTCGACCCGCGCGGAGTCGACCCGGCGTCGCCGAACCCGCTCGTCGGGCTGCCGTGGTTCGTCGACAAGACCTGGGCACCGCAGTACCAGCAGTACGAGCGCTACGTACGTCGCGGGCAGAGCGGCAAGGCGGCGCTGCTCGGCAAGATCGCCCTGCAGCCGCAGTTCAAGTGGTACGGCCGCTGGAACGAGAACGACAAGGGCGGCACCTACGGCGCGGCGCGCAACTACATCGACCGCGTTCAGGAGGAGCAGCCCGGGTCGGTGCCGCAGATCGTCGTGATGCGCCATCAGGGCAAGGCGTGCAACAGCCGTTACATGGCGGGTGGCCCGGCCGAGGATGCCCGCACCCGGCGCTGGTACGACCAGTTCGCCGCCGGCATCGGCGACGCGCGTGTCGTGATCGGCTTCGAGCCCGACTCGCTCGGCACCGTCAACTGCCTGGCCGCATCACGCCGCAAGGCCCGGCTCGACACCCTCCGCTACGGAGTAGATGTCTTCTCGAAGTTGCCGAACGCGACGATCTACCTAGAGGCCGGTGCCTCCGACTGGGAGGCGGCGACGCGGACCGCCAAGCAGCTCAACTACATCGGCATCGCCAAGGTGCGCGGCTTCATGCTCAACGTCACCCACAAGGACTGGACCGTCGCCAACATCAAGCACGGGCTCGAGATCTCGCGGATGACCGGTGGCAAGCACTTCATCGTCAACACGTCCGAGAACGGACGCGGCCCCGTTCACTACCGGCGTTGGATAAGTCGCAAGGATCCGAAGATCTGGCGGCGGATCAACGTCTGGTGCCACGCCCAGAAGCGCGGGCTGGGACCGGCGCCGACCACCAGCACGCTGCGGCCGGACCTGGTGGATGCCTACCTCTACATTAACCGTCCCGGCTATTCGGCTGGCTCGTGCAACGGGGGTCCGTTGCCGATCGGGTCGTGGTGGGCCGATCGTGCGCTCGACTTGGCTAGCCACGCCACGAACTGGGTTCGCGAACCGCGAGGGTTCGCGAACGGGTGGCCGCGCGGGGCGTACACGATTCGGCAGCTCGCCGGCGATCAGTACATCCCCTAGGTTCGCGCTCCTAGAGGGGGGTCGTGTTGTCCGGCGGGTTCGTGAGCCTGTCGCGCAGGATGAAGATGCCGTCGACTACGGGGGTGGTAGTCGTGGATCCAGGGGACTCGATGCGCATCTCGCGGGCTCCGTCCGGTGCAATTCCGACGATCAGCCGGCGCCCTCGCGCGCGGCTGACGCCGAATACGCCTTTGTCTGTGTTCGGAGCTTCGCGGATGTTCGCGGCCACGACGCCGTGAGCTACCGCTTGGGCGGTCGTGGTGCAGGTCAAGTCCGCTAGGGGTGTCTGAGACAGCAGGCACAGCCATCCATGGCCTGGGACGGCCCAGTAGTTTCCGCGTAGGGACACCGGAAGTCTTTGAGCGAGCTTCCAGTTCAATCCGTAGCCTGGTTTGAATACGTTTCGTATGGTGGCCGGCAGGGCCTCGGGGGGCGTGCGCAGCACCGAGAAGCTTGCTAGCTGTCGCGGTTCGACACGCGACACCGCGGGCAGCGACGTCTGGTCGGTCTGCGACGACACGCCAGGAACCGGTGTACCCGGAGCCATCTCGGACTCGTCAGAAGATGTCGAGACCTCTATCTCCTTTCCTGGCGGGGCGTCGGATCGGAGTACCTGCCAAAGCCCGATGCCACCGATGCATACGAGCACGAGCAGGCCGGCGCCGAAGCGCCGGCCTGCCTGGGTCAAGGTCCGGTCCATGCTGCTATTCGTACTAGCAAGAAGCGGACGCCGAACGGCTAATTCTGGAAAAAGCCACCGATGTGGGTGTAATCGCCGGTCGTGTTGTTCCTGACTATCGGCCTCCTGAAGGTCCCGCCGGGGAAAGACGTCCAGCGGACGGTGTTAGGACCGCCGGTGCAGACCCATGAAGCGTTCAACTGCTCTGCCGCGTTGAGCGTGGCGATGCACGTGCTGTGCTCCCACGACACCGTTGCGCCCTCAAACCCCTGCGTAGTGGCCCATACTGATGCCGAACAGCGATCGTAGGGCCAGCCGTAGGGCTGTGCCAGGACGTACCAGCAGAACTGGCCCGAGTCGGCGTTAGCTTTCGAAACCGGTCCGGCTGACATCCAGATCGACATCGCGACGGTGACGGCAAGGGCGATCAAGATCGCCATTCGGCGTGCGCTCTTGCCGATGGCGAGTGTTCCTTGTGTTTGCAGCATCTCTCAACCTCTCAGTAGCTAGCTAAGACAGCCTGTTCCAAGGCCGGGCCGACCCTCACTACTGGTCAGACCAATTCCATCCGGCGGCGAACATAACAGCGCGTGAGAGGCTTTCCCGGCCGATTTTGCAAATGGTTAAACGCATCGGTCAAATTGCATACCCAGGGGCGTTCGAAAGGCGATCCTGGATCGATTCTCCGGCCGAGGCTGTGCAGCGGCTACTTCTTCAACTCGCGCTCGAGGAGCTCGATGCTGCGCTCGAGTTGGTCGTCGGTGGCGTCCTTGACGGAGGCCAGGCCGACGGCGCGGTTGATGCGGGCGTTGACGGTGCGGTGCTCTTCTCGCTCGGATCGGGCTACCTCGGAGACGAGGTAGGAGCGGCGCTCGCGGAGGCGCTCGCGGCGCTTGTAGGCGGGCTCGGGCGTTT
>CAMLNW010000219.1 GCA_946481495.1 uncultured Actinomycetes bacterium | reverse complement strand
CGGCACCACGCTCGAAATCGAGGGCGAACTCGATCTCGACGAGGCGCTGTCGATCGAAGAATAGCCGTACCGAAAGCAGCAGCACCGGCACTTGCCTAGCGTTTGTGCCGGCAGGAGAGGGGGGCCCTTGTGGCTCCCCTCTCCGCGTTGTGCGCCGCATTCTCGAGGACCCCCCGCAGGGTTGACCCTTGACGCGAGAGTACGGGCATGTTCTTATCACTCTGGTTGGCCGCGCGCCTGACTGCGGCCGTGCTCTTGCGACGCTGAGGAGATCTCCGACACATGACCGACGCCCCCGCCGCGCCCACGGACCCCGCCCGCACCGTTGCGGCCAGAGCGGCGGTTGCGATCGGCTTACTCGCACTCACCCTTCTGACCGCTCCGGTGTTCGCACAGTCGGCGCAAGCGCAAACGACGACGCCCCTGGGCGAGAACTTCAGCTTCGCCGAGACCGCCGACCCGGATAGCTCGACCTCGGCGGCGGCCTATCCCGGCGTGTCCGCCTTCTGGGCCGGGGTCTGCGACCTGACGGATCTCGGGCCGGGCGCGGCAAGCGTCGGCACGCTGCCCGTAACCCCGTTTGCCCACTGCATCGACCACCGCGCACAGACGGGACCGCCACTAGCTCCCAATGTGGCGGCGGTTCCCGCTCCGGATGGCTCGGGACCCGACGGCTGGACGAACCCGCCCAGCTGGAGGATGGCCGACGTGACACTTGGTGGCGCCCACGCCGACGGCAGCACTGGCTTCTGGTTCTCGCGCTCGAATATCGCCAACACTGGCGGCTTGGGCGGCGGAACGGTCACCGACGGCGCTCCGCGCAACATCATCGTGAGTCTGCCGCCCGGCGTGATCGGCAACCCGAACGCGGTTCCGAAATGTCAGACCACGGACTTGAGCAACGTTCCGACCACTTGCCCCCCCAAGACGCAAGTCGGTGTCTCAACCGTATCTGAGCGAGGGCTCACCTACGTAGTGCCTGTGTACAACGTAGAGTCACGCGACGGCAACACCGCTGAGTTTGTCGTCAGTGGCCTCGGCGATGCCGTGCTCAACACGAACGCCCCCGTCACCGCCCGGGCGCGCACCGAGGGTGATTTCGGCGTCGACGCGTCCGCCGTGCAACTGCCTGGCGCGGTGCCCCTGTTCGGCCAGACGTTCACCCTGTGGGCCGTGCCATGGGCCTCGTCCCACGACCGCTACCGCCCGATCCCCGACTACTGCGGCAACGGCAACGGCGCGCTTGGAATGCTCCTCACGGGACTGGCCGGTGGCTTCGGCGGGGACTCCGGCGGCTGCTCCCAAGCCCCACAGTCCTATGACCCATCCTGGGGGCCGATCAAGCCATTCCTGACGACCCAGACGGAGTGCTCGCCCCAGCAGCCCGTAACGAGGATCTTCTCCGACAACTGGCACACGAGCGTCACGACCAGCGCCAGCTCGACCGCGCCATTAGTGACCGACTGTGCGGCCCTGCCGTTCAACGCCGGCTTCTCGGTGCAGCCGACCTCGAGCCAGGCCGACGGCCCGACCGGCCTTTCCGTCGACTTGACTACGCCGCAGAACAACGACCCACCGGCCTCGGTGCGCTTCAACCCGTGCGATGCGGTAGGCCCGGGATGCTCCACGGCCGGCGCGCCGGCCTACTGGAAGTCGCCCGCCGGGCGAGCGACGGCCCATCTCGAGAAGACCGTCGTTACGTTCCCCGAGGGTGTCGCGATCAACCCTGCGGGAGCCACCGGCCTGGCCGGCTGCTCCGACGACGAGATCGGGTTGACCCAGCTCGGCAGCCCGCCGCTGTTCGACAACGAGGACCCGTTTGACGAGGTCGGCGCCGAAGGAAGCCCGACCGAGTGCCCGGATGCATCGATCATCGGAACCGCGAAGGTCGACACGTCGCTGCTCGACGAGCCGCTCACCGGTGAGCTGGTGCTCGGCAACCCGAAGTCGACCGATCCGACCTCGGGCCAGATGTTCCGCACGTTCATCGTCGTCCGCAACCGCGAGCGCGGGCTGGTCGCGAAGATCTTCGGCTCGGCCGTCGCCGACCCCGCGACCGGGCGCGTGACGGCGACGTTCGAGAAGAACCCGCAGGTCCCGTTCGACGACGTGGAGATCGACGTCAAGGGCGGCCAGCACGGGCTGCTCGCGCTGCAGCAGCGCTGCGCCAGCCGCCCCTGGTCGGCGACGCTGACCCCCTGGAGCGCGGCTCACGGCGCCGGCGGCCAGCCGGTCGACAGCAGTGGGGCGTTCACCACCAGCGAGAACTGCGGCTTCGGATTCGCCCCGGCGCTGACCGCCGGGATGGACAGCCAGCAGGGACGTGGCGGTGGAACCTTCTCGTTCCGCTTCTCGCGCCAGGACGGTGAGCAGTGGTTCGACAGCCTCACCGCGAAGCTGCCTACCGGCCTGCTCGCATCGGTCAAGGACGTCCCGCTCTGCTCCAACGCTCAGGCCAATGCCAACGCCTGCCCGGCGAGCTCGAGGATCGGCATCGTCGACGCCGGAGCCGGCTCCGGCGCGCCGTTCTTCCTCGAGAAGAAGGGCACCGCGTATCTCACCGAGGGCTACAAGGGCGCTCCGTACGGCCTTGCCGTCTCGGTGCCGGTAGAGGCCGGCCCGTTCCGCGGCGAGTTCGCGCTGACGCCGATCGTCGTACGCCAGGCGATCCACGTCGACCGAACGACCGCCCAGGTCACCGCCATATCCGACCCGTTCCCGCAGATCTGGCACGGAATCCCGGTCCGGATCCGCGAGGCGACGGTCAAGATCGACCGCGATCGCTTCATGGTCAACCCGTCCGACTGCTCGCCGAAGCAGGTCGAGGCGACCCTTAGGTCCATCGAGGGAACCAGCGTCACCCGATCGGTGCCGTTCCAGGCCGCGGGCTGCGGCTCGCTGCCGTTCGAGCCGAAGCTCGCGCTGCGCCTCACGGGCAAGAAGCAGATGACGACGAGCAAGCACCCCGGCGTCAAGGCCATCGTCACCCAGACAGGCGTCGGCGAGGCCGGCATCGAGAAGGCCCAGGTCCGGCTGCCGAAGTCGCTGGCCCTCGATCCCGACAACGCGCAGGCGCTCTGCGAGTTCGCCGACGGCACCCAGCCGGACCTCGAGAACCGGTGCCCGAAGGGCTCGATCGTCGGCCGCGCGCGGGCTACCTCACCGCTACTCAACGATCCGCTGGTCGGAAACGTCTACTTCGTCAAGAACATCCGGATCGATCCGACGACCGGCAACCAGATCAGGACGTTGCCGATGCTGATCGTGGCGCTGCGCGGCGAGATCGCCGTCAACCTGCGCGGCGAGAGCGACACCACGAAGAGCGGAAAGCTGGTCAACACGTTCGACAACGTTCCCGACGCTCCCGTCAGTCAGTTCAACCTCAACATAAACGGCGGAAGCAAGGGCATCCTGGCCGTCACGCGAACACGGCGATCCAGGATCAACCTCTGCACCGCCGGCCGCCAGATCGCCGAGGCCGACATGGACGGTCACAACGGCAAGCGTCACGACTTCGACGTGCGGATGACGACACCGTGCAAAAAGAAGAAGGCCAAGGCGACGGCCTGCAAGACCAAGCAGCAGAAGCGCGGCAAGGCCTGCAAGCAGCGCGCCGCCGCGCAACGCAAGGCGGCGAGAGGGCGCTAGACGCGAGGATCGCCTGGTCGCGCTAACCGGAGGGAGGGCTCCGCATGTGGACGTCCGGCTAGGAGGGGGCCGGACGTTCCTTGCGGGAGCCGATGGCTGGAGGGAGCCGAGCTTGACGCAGTTCCGAACCGCAGCAGGCAGTCGCCGGTCCCTGGTGGCCGGCGCGATCGCGGTGGCGATCATGCTCGCGGGCTGCGGCAGCGAGCCGAGCGACGAGGACCAGGTCAGAGCGGTCGTCGCCGACGTACGGCGGGCGTTCGAGGCGAACGACGTCGCGGCGCTCTGCGACATCACGACCAAAGACGCCCAGCGCCACGTCGGCTACGCGGGACACCAGCCGCCGGAGGGCTGTGCCCGTGACATGCGCCAGTTCGTGGCGATGGTGCGAAAAAGCACCGGTGGGGAGGGACCGGCGGAGCCGACCGTCGAGCGCGTGACGATCCGTGGCGATCGCGCCACGGCGGTCGTCGACGCCGGCGAGGGCGCGCTCGCCCGTCTCCCACTCGTCCGCGAAGGCGGCACCTGGAAGCTGGACGCGCTGTACGGCGGAATGCCCGCCGGGCGGCAGGAGGACAAGTTCTGATGGCCGGTCGCGTCGGGCGCCAACGGATGCTCGGGTCGCTCGCGGTCGTGGCGCTGGCGATCCTTGCGACTCCGGCGACCGGCGCCGACGGCACGGCAAGATCCGGACAAACCACGGTACGGGCGATGGACGTCACCGGTGACACACCGAAGCCGTGTCCCGCTATCGAGGTGCGTGGCACCGACGTACACGGCGGCTGCGTGATTCACGCCGTCAACGGCAATATCGAGCTGTCCGTCGTTACAGCGGTCGGGCGGATGCCGTTCGCACGCTGCGAGAGCTACCAAACGATCCACATTGACAGTTACGGCCGGACGCTCACCGAGGAGATCGGCGTGCTGGG
>CAMLNW010000218.1 GCA_946481495.1 uncultured Actinomycetes bacterium | reverse complement strand
CCGGCGAACGTGATCACATAAGGCGTCCCACCACCTGGGGCGCCGGTCGCGCCGGCAGGAGTGACCGCCACGTTGTTGACGCCAACCGAGGTCAAGGCCTCGAGCGCGGCGTCGACCTGAGCGGCTGTCGCGTTGAACGCCAGGTCGCTGGTGGTCTGCCCCTGAAAGGACAGCTTGAAGGTGCCAGCCGATGCGTCGACGGTCAACGTCTGAACAGCGGAAGCCGCGGGACTATCGCCCGACAGGCCCGCCCGCACAACATCCCGCCCCCAAGCGCGCTTGAAGGCGCCGTCTGCGTCGAACTGCTGAATCCGGAGGAACCCCTGATCCGACACATAGAAGTCGCCGGTCGTCTGGTTGATCGCGATCCCCTGCGGCCCAGACAGCTCTCCACCGGGCTCGTTACCCGCACCGCCTACGACCACCGTGTTGACCCCTGCCTTGCAATCAGCGGCAACCGTGCACTTCTCGAACACATCCGCGCCGAGATCACCCGACGTGCCGGACTGGATCACGTCGAAGCCGATCGCCCACTGAAACACCCCAGTCGAGCTGAACCGCTCGATCCGGTTGTTGGCCGAATCGACGACGTACACATTGCCCGTCGTGTCGTTGACCGCCACCCCCGACGGCGTCGCCGAGAACTCCCCACCCAACGACCCAGCAGCCGGCGACGGATTCGCCGTCACGCCAACCACACCCCATGGATCCGCCGAAGCCGCAGAAGCCGGAACCAACAAGCACGCGGCAACAAGCAGCAGCCCAAAGACCGACTGCGGGAACTGGCTGCGAATACGCCTCATCTGTGCTGGTCCTCTCCTCGTTGCATCTCTCATGCCGGGTGGACGGGGTATCCGCCTCGGCGCTCTCCATGTGCTGCGGTCGACCGAACCATCCGAGTCGATTTGACCACCATAAAACAGGCGGTCTATAGCTGTCAAGGAACAACCGTGACCTGGTTTTTTGCTTTTCTGAAGCGGGTTTTCATGGGTGGCGTGAGGCCATCTCTTGCCGAATCGAAGAACAGCCAGAGAACGACCGTTTGCCAGCGGCTGGCGGTCCGCTCAGCGACCCGGACCAGACGACCAGAAACACCGTTAGACCCATAGCCATCCCGCTCCAGCGCTGGATCTGAGTCCGTTGATGTTTCTATCGAAAAACGTGCGTTCTCCGTGCGGAAGCTGTATGGTCGGCCAGAGGCGCCGGCCCACCGACTCGGAGGTCCGCCGTGAGGCTCCGCAGCGCCGTCGCCCTTGCCGTCCTGGCCACCCTTGGAACCGCGGCGAGCGACGGGGCCGCCCAGGCCCCCACGCCCCGGCTCAGCGCGAGCTACCCCTGCTACGGCAGCGACGAGAGCCTGCTGCTGAGTGGGTCGGGCTTCACGCCACAGGCGCCAGTAGCGCTCAGCGTCAGCGGCCAGCAACTCGCCACGGTTGGCACCGATCCCGACGGCGGCTTCACGGCACGGGTCGAGACGCCAGGGGCCCTGTTCGGCACGATCCTCCTCCGCTTCAGCGCGGCCGACAGGGCGCGCCCCGGAGTGCGCGCGGGCACCACCGTCCGCATCGCGACCACCGACGTCGTCGTCACGCCGGCGGTTGGCAGCCCCAGCCGGCTACGGCGGATCCGCGCCTGGGGTTTCTTTGACGCGCGCGCGGTGTACGCACACGTGAAGCGGCGCGGGGCGCGGCATGCGCGCAACATCCGCCTTGGGGCGCCGCGCGGCGCCTGCGGGCGGCTTGACATCCAGCGCCGCCTGTTCCCCAGCGGCGTGCGTCCCGGCGCCTACACGCTCCAGTTCGACACGCTGCGCCGCTACTACCCAAACCTCGAGTCTGGCGTCAGCTACGTCGTCGCGGTCTTCGGCCCCGCATCGAGCAGGGCGAGCGCTTGGCCGGGCGGCGGCCTCACGGCGGCCTTCGTCCCGTCGCCATGACCGTCCGAGAGCTCAGGGCGCCGGAGTCGCGGCCGACCCCTCGACCACGCACACCCCATCCGAGCGCCCCGGCGGCTTGCCACCCGCGACGCCCTTCAGCCCCCCGCGCGTGATCCGCACCGCCTGCTTGACGACGACCTCGCGCTTGCGCTTCGAGCCCTTCTTCACCGGCTCCAACTCGCGCCACTCGAAGCTCACCTCGCCGCGCAGCTTGTAGCGGCCGCCCGCCGGCGGATCGGCGATCCCGCCGAAGGTGAAGCCGCGCTGCGCGGCGACGAAGCGCGCCGAGCCGGCCGACACCCAGGTCGACGGCGCGCCGAGGTCCTCGTAGCGCCGCTGCGCCGGCCGGTACCACTGGAGCTGGAAGCGCATGTACATCCGCTGGTCGGCTCCGTTGCCGGGCATCCCCGCGCGAACCCCCACCGAGTTGCGCTTCTTCGCCGTGTCGCAGACGTTCACCGTCGCCCACGGCGCCTTCTTCGGCACCGCGCTCGCGTCCGCGCTCGACACGAGCAGCGCGACCGCGGCCAGCAGGACGGCGAAGGGAACCCAGCGCACCCGCCCGATCCTAGAGACGGCCCGCTTGCGGTGCGGCGGTGCACCGGCTGCTCCGTCAGGGGCAGATTCTGCGTAGCGCGTCCTCGAGGGTGGGGGCGCGGCTGGGAAGGCCGTCGAGGTCCGACGGGAGAGGTAGGTCCCTGACCGCTCGGGCCTCGAAGAGGTTGCTCATGCGGCGGTCGTAGGTGGCCTTGATTCGGCGGTAGGTGGCCTCGTAGGCGAATGCCGGATCCTCGACCAGAGTCGGGGAGGCGTCGCCACGCGCTGCGCTCCTCACGGAGCACACATTGCCTGTGGTCGCCTGCAGGCTCTCCCACGCGTCGAGGATCGCGGTGTTCTGCTCGCGCACGTTGTCGGGGCCTGTGATCCTCGCGGCCTCGCCTCCCCAGCCCGAAGTCCACGCGACGAGGCCGAAGCCGGCGGCGAGGAGGAGGACGATCCCCAGGACGGTGGCGTACCACCGCCCGGCGGTGCGCCGCGGGCGCCGCTCGAAGCGCTCAGCCTCCCGCTCGCCCCAGCCGCTCACCGACCGCCTCCTCCGACGGCGTCCGAGAGGATGCGCTCGGCCGCGGCGCCATCACCCCTGGACAGCGCCCGCTCCGCGCGCCTGTCCGCCAGCCGAGCGACGTCGTCGTAGTCGACGGCGACGCGCGTCTCCTGGCGCTGGAACTCGGTCAGCGCGGTAGTGCAGAAGGTCGCCATGTTGAAGAAGTCGACGTACTGGCCGCCGGGCGTGAAGCCGTAGCGATAGCCCGGCGGGTTCGGATGGAAGAGCCCATCCACCGAGCGACTGGAAACGACCGCACCGCCCGATCCATCCGAGCCCTTATCGACGACCTCTTCCGGCCGGAAGAACGTCGTGCTCGACGACGTCAGCTTCCCCTTGATCGGCACCGTTACGATCGGCGCGCTCGCATTGCCCCACGTCGTCGAGCACCAGATGATCGTGCTCGGGCTGTCGTACAGCCGCTGCGCCTCGTTGTAGTTGTCCAGCTCAACCGTGTTCCTGGGCAGGTACGCCTCGTAGCCCTCAGCGCGCTTGTCGACATCACGCTTCTGGTTGCGGCCGTCGGAGTTCTTGGCGCAAGCCGGGAGTAGAAACACGGCTGCCGCCGCCGCAAGGACCACGCGTCCATGACGAAGTGCGATCTGCATATGAGCTATCATAGCGTATCTGCTGTGCCGCTCGGTTCGCGTAGGCACGGGGTTGAGGGGCAGAAACTGCTCCCGCCGTCCCTCTACGTCTGGCATGGCGAAGACGAACGGCATCACGGTGGTTCTTACCGCAGGGGCCTGGGAGCACATCGTTGCCGAGCACCCAGACATGGCCAGCTATCAAGGCGCCATCTTGCTGACGGCACGGGCGCCCGAGATAGTTCGCGACGATCCGCGGCCTGGACGGAAGCGCCATTTCCGCGCAAGCCTCGGCCCAAGCCGCTGGCTGCGTGTGATCGTAGACTTCAATGCAAGCCCGCCCCAAATTGTGACGGCACACGGCTTGCGGAAGGAGAGCCCAACGTGATTCACCTCGGCCCCTACAGCTTCGACCACGTCGTCTACTACGCGGAAGGCGACGTCCTCTATATGTCGATCGGCGAGCCCCGCCCGGCGGTTGACTCGCCACCTACTCCCGAGGGCCATATCGTCCGTTACGACGCACATAACGAGGTCATCGGCGTGACGATCGTCAACGCCAAATGGCTGCTAGAGAGAGACGGCGAGCTACTTGTTACGTTCCCCGAGCGCCCAGCTATCGCCAATACGCGGGAGCTAGAAGCAGCGCTGGTCTGAAGCGATAAGGCTAGCCCGCCCGACCGTTGTAGGCCTATCATCCCCCCATGTCCGAGGGGGGTGACACCGCAGCGCTGCTGGCGAGCGTCAAGGTCTTCTCGGGCCTCGAGCCGCGCGAGCTCGAAGAGGTCGCGCGCGTCGCGGTGCCGCGCAGCTTCGACCGCGGCGAGATCGTCTTCCGCGAGGGCGACCCCGGCGACACCTGCTACGTCGTCCGCTCCGGGACGGTCAGCATCCGCCGCGACCATCCCGACGGCCGCAGCCGCGCGCTCGCCGAGCTGCGCAACGGGGCGATCTTCGGCGAGCTGTCGATGTTCGGCGCGGAGACGCGCTCGGCGACCGCCGAGGTGCTCGAGCC
>CAMLNW010000217.1 GCA_946481495.1 uncultured Actinomycetes bacterium | reverse complement strand
CCAAGTTCTGCTGGATGGTCGGGAAGTCGAAGGTAGTGGCACCGTTCAGCAAATACAGCGCGATGATGCCGAGCAGCATGAACACCGAGCCGGCCGCCCACGACTGCGGCAGGCACGCCACCGGATAGGCAACCGGCTGCTCGCCGGCCACGACGAGGACCCCACCGGCTTGGAGAAGGCCGGCGATCTGGAGTTGGCGGCTGAGGTGCGCCGCGCGGCTGGCGACTACACGCGTGCCGCCGATGCCGTCGAAGCCTGCGGCCGTGACCTGCTCGGACGGCTCGCCAAGGCTTCCGCCGAGGGGCCGCTCGAGCTGTGGACGTCCGCGGCCACGCACGCGGTGCTGCCGCTGTTGGCGACCGATGCCGGACTCGACCTACAGGTCGCGACCGGTCTCGCTGGCCATCGGCGACGCTTCGGGGATTGGGACGGGGGACTGTGGTTGCCCGAGTGTGCCTTTGTCCCCGGGCTCGAGCAGGGCCTTGCGCCACATGGCATCGGCGTGTTCTGCGTCGATCAGACGACCGCGCTCGGGTACGGCTCGGCTGAGCAGCTCGAGCCGATCGCGACGGCTCCTGGGTCTGTCGCCATGCCGATCGATTGGCAGACCGTCGAGCTGGTATGGCGGGACGGCAGCGGCTATCCGGCAGATCCGCGTTACCGCGACTACCACCGCGGAACGGTCCATCACATGCGCCCGTGGAGCAACGCCGGCGAGGTCTACTCCCCAGAGGTCGCGCGGGCGGCCGCCCGCGACCACGCGCGCGCCTTCGTCGCGCGAGTCGTCGCGCGGCTCGACGGCTACTCGGCGCAGCGCGGCCGGCCAGGCGTGCTCTGCTGCGCTTTCGACACGGAGCTGCTCGGCCATTGGTGGTACGAGGGCATCGAATGGCTGCGTGGCGTAATAGCCGAGGCGGAGGCACAGGGGCTCGAGCTGGCCACTGTCGGCGATGCCGTCGGTCGTGTCGAGCCAATCGCCCGTGAGCTCGCGGCTTCGACATGGGGGACCGGCAAGGACATGACGACCTGGGACTCGCCGCGGGTCGCCGACTTCGCCTTCGCGGCACGTGGCGCCGAGCTGCAGACGGTTGCCGCGGCCACCGGCGGGACGGCGTCGGGACCGGCACTCGAGCGCGCGGCGCGCGAGCTGCTCGCGATCCAGGCAAGCGATTGGCCCTTCCTGGCCAAGCGCGAGCTGGCATCTGACTATCCGGCCGAGCGCGTCCGCGGCCACCGCGCCGCGCTCGACACCGCACTGGGGGCTCTGACAGACTCAGCGGCCGTGCCGGAGCCGTCCCTCCGCAATCTGGCGCCAGACCTGGCGCTGTCGTCGTTGGCCGCACCCTGAGCATGCGCGTCCTGATCCTCTCCTGGGAGTACCCCCCGCTGATCGAGGGCGGCTTGGCGCGTCATGTCCGCAAGCTGGCGGAGAACCTCGTCGCGCAGGGCATCGAGGTGCATGTGCTGGCGCGCGGCACCGAGGACAGCCCGTCGGAGGAGGAGCTCGACGGTGTGATCGTCCACCGCGTTCGCGAGCCCGCCCGTCCGCGCGACCTGAGCGAGTTCGTCACCTGGGTCGAGCACATGAACGCCGACATGCTGGCCGCCGGCGTCGAGGTCGGCGACCGCTACGACTTCGACCTCGTCCACGGCCACGACTGGCTGGTCGCGGTCGCCGGCGACCATCTCGCCAACCGCTTCCGCTGTCCGTTGGCGGTCACGATCCACGCGACTGAGTACGGCCGCCACCAGGGCTGGGTCGACAAGCATCCGCAGAGTCACATCCACGGCGTCGAGAAGTGGATGGCCAACCGCGCCGACCGAGTGATCGCCTGCTCGGCCTACATGCGCGAGCACATCTCGGACATCTACGACCTGCCCGAGGAGCGGATCGCCGTTATCCCCAACGGGATCGATCCTGCCGACCTCGTTCCGGTCGACGACCTCGACACGCTGCGCTCGCGTTTCGCGGCCCCCGACGAGCGGCTGGTGTTACTGGTCGGGCGGTTGGTCTACGAGAAGGGCTTCCAGCTCGCGCTGGAGGCGCTGCCCGGTCTGATCGAGCGCGTCGGCAACGTTCGCTTCATCGTCGCCGGCTCGGGCACCGCCGAGCAGGAGCTGCGCGAGCAGGCGACGCGACTTGGGCTCGACGACCACGGCACGTTCGTGGGCTGGATCGGCGACGACGTGCTGCACTCGCTCTACCGGATCGCCGATCTGACCGTGGTGCCGTCTATCTACGAGCCGTTCGGTCTCGTGGCGCTCGAGGCAATGGCCTCAGGCTGTCCCTGCCTGGTGGCTGACACCGGCGGACTGCGCGAGGTAGTGCCCAACGACGACGTCGGCCTGCGCTTCCATTCGCGCGACCCGGACTCGCTCGGGCAGATGGCAGAACGACTGCTGACCGACGTCGACCTCCGCGACCGGTTGGTCGCAGAGGCCTCCGAGCATGTCCTGAGCTTCGACTGGGCCGACGTGGCGCGCCAGACCGCGGAGATCTACCGCGGCCTGGCAACGCCTCGTCCGCGCGTCGTCTAGGCAACGCCCGCGGGCTCGGGCTCGGCTTGGGCGGCGCCGTCGAACACCGGCCGGCTCGCGTCGACCGACTCCTCGTGCGAGACCCGTGGCAGCCACTCGAGCCAGCTCGGCAGCCACCAGTTCCACTCGCCGAGCAGCTTCATCGTCGCCGGCAACCGCACGCCGCGGACGATCGTCGCGTCGATCAGGATTGCCGCCGCGAGGCCGACGCCCATCTGCTTGAACTCCAGCGACGACAGCGTCGCGAAGATCGAGAAGACGGCGACCATCACCACGGCGGCGCTGGTCACGACGCCGGCGGTCGACTTGATCCCCGTCGCCACGGCGCGGTCGGTCGGCATGCCGCGATCGACGAGCTCTTTGATCCGGGTCAGGATGAACACGTGGTAGTCCATCGAGAGCCCGAACAGGACGACGAACAGGAACAGCGGTAGCCAGGCGGTGATTGCCCCGGTCGACTCGAAGCCGAGCAGGCTCTCGCCCCAGCCCTCCTGGAAGACCAGCACCAGCAGCCCATAGGCGGCGCCGACCGACAGCAGGTTGAGCAGGATCGCCTTGAGCGGGATAACGATCGAGCGGAACGTGACCATCAGCAGCAGGAACGCCGCCGATAGCACGAAGGCGAACACCCACGGGATGTGCGAGCTCATGCTGGCGTTGAAGTCGGCCGTCTCGGCCGTCATGCCGGTTACGTCGGCAGTGGCGCCGTCGACGGTTCCGATCGTTGCTGGGATCAGCTCGCCGCGCAGCTCGTCGAGCGCGTCGTTGGACGTGCTGTCGGTGCCGTTGCCGGCGATCGGGATCGCGACGTTCGCGACCGTCTTGTCCGGACTGACCTCGACGGTAGCCCCGGGCTCGAACAGGTCGCTCTGCTTGGCGGCGTCCGCTTGCAGCGAGTCGATCACTGCCGCGGTCGCCCCGCTGGTCACGTCGTCTGCCTTCACGACGACGTTGGCCGGAATGCTCTCGCCTGGGAATGCCTCCTGGATCCGGCTGTAGGTCTGGACGACGGGCAGGTCCTGCGGCAGTCCGTCGACACCCGGGACCGACGTCTCCATCGAGAGCGTCGGCAGTGCGAGCACGAGCAGCAGCCCGCCCGAGACCAATGCCGAAAGCAGCGGACGCTTCAGCACCCGGTCAACTATCCGCGACCAGATCCCGGCCTGTGCGGTGCGTGCCTTGATCCGCCCGATCAGCGGAACGCGGCCCTTGTCGACCCGGTCGCCGAGCTTTGACAGCACCGCGGGCAGCACGGTCAGCGAGCCGATTACCGACACCGCTACAACGAGGATTGTCCCGGTTGCGAACGACTGGAAGGTCGCCGCGCCGGCCAGGTACATGCCGGCCATCGCGATCATCACCGTGAAGCCGGAGATCAAGACCGCGCGGCCCGACGTTGCGGCCGCCGCCTCCAGCGACGCCTGCTCGCTGCGTCCTGTCGCTCGCTCCTCACGCTCGCGACGTAGGTAGAACAGCGAGTAGTCGACGCCGACGGCGAGCCCGATCAGCAGGATCACCGAGTTGATGCTCTCGTCGACCGGCGCGATCAGGCTGATCGGCGCGAGCAGGCCGATCGTTGCCGCGACGCCCGAGAGTGCAAGCAGCAGCGGCACCCCGGCCGCGACGATCGCGCCGAAGGCCAGCACGAGGATGATCAGTGTGATCGGCAGCGAGGTCAGCTCGGCCTTCTTGAAGTCGTCCTCGAAGGTCTTGCTGATCGCCTTGTCGGCGCTAGCGTCGCCGAACTGCTCGATCCGCAGCTCGGGGTTCGCCTTGGCCGCCGCGGCGGTCGCGGCGAGCGCCGGGTCGATCCGGTCGGTCGCCGTCTCGGGGTCTCCGGCGATCTCGAAGTCGATTAGGGCCGACCGTCTGTCTTGGGATATTTGACCGTCACCGCCATATGGACTGACGACGTGGCGGACGTCCTTGGTTCGCTCGAGCCGGTTCACGGTGTCGTCGACGCCGGCGCGGAACGCCGGGTCGGTGGCCTTCAGCTCAGTGCTCTGGACGAGCACCGACTCCTTGGTCTTCTGCGGGAACGAGTCGTGCAGCGTCTTGTCGGCACGGCCGGACTCGCCGACGCCACTGTCCTCGTCGCTCAGCGTGT
>CAMLNW010000216.1 GCA_946481495.1 uncultured Actinomycetes bacterium | reverse complement strand
GCGCATCCGCAACACGTCGATCACGGAATTCGCCTTCACGCCCAAGCGGCACATGCTGGTCACCTACAACGGCCTGCCGCACCTGCTCGTCCCGGTGATCACGGAGCCCGAGCGGGCGAAGGCGGCGCTCAAGTGGGCGGTCGCCGAGATGGAGCGGCGGGGCGAGCTGACGCCCGAGGAGGCCGACGTCCACCCGCAGCGCTCGATCATCACGCGCGCGCTGGGTCCGGAGCCCGAGGTCGAGGTCGACACCCACACCCATCCCGCGCGCGCGGGGGACGTCTACGTGCTCTGCTCGGACGGCTTGACGGGGATGATCTCCGACGACGAGCTGGCGACGCTGCTGCGCGCGGCGCCGTCGCTGGAGTCGGCCGCCGAGTCGCTCGTCCGGGCAGCGAACCAGAGCGGCGGAAAGGACAACATCACCGTCGTCCTCTTCCGCCTCGACGACGACGGCACGGGTCCCGTGGGTGACCCGCCAACGGCCGAGGAGACGATCCACCAGGGGCTGACCGTCGACGAGGTGCAGGCGGCCGCAGCCGCGACCGGCGGAGCTGCCGCCGCGGACGATCCCGCCGCGACGACCCGCCGCCGGGTCGAGGCGCGCGACCGGGGGCACAGCGCGCGAGTCGAGAGGCGCCAGGCCCCCGCCGAGCGGTCCGGCCGCTCGCGCGTCCGCATGGCGGTAGCCGGTGTCGTCGCGCTGGTCGTGGTCGCCGTCGTGGCTGTCGGCGCCTACGCGGCGGCTCGACAGGTCTACTTCGTCGCCACCGACGACGCCGGCCTCGTCACGGTCTATCGCGGCCTGCCCTACGAGCTTCCGCTCGGCGTCGAGCTCTACTCGGCGCAGTACCGCAGCGGCGTGCCGGCGACGTCGATCCCCGCCGCGCGGCGCGACCGCGTGCTCGACCACGAGTGGCGCAGCCAGTCCGACGCCGACGATCTGGTGCGCCAGCTCGAGGCGGGCTCGCTCGACCCGGGGCGGCAGACCGAGTGAGCGCGCGCACGCGCGAGCTGTTCGGTCTGATCCCGGTCTCGCTGCTCGTCTGCGCCGGGTTCGCCGCCGTGCTGGTGGCGCAGTCGCAGCAGGCGAGCGACCTGACGGCGACCTACGGCGCGGTCTTCCTCGGGCTATGCGTCTTCGGCCACCTGTTCATCCGCGCGCGGCTGCCCGACGCCGACCCCTACCTCTACCCGCTTGCCGCGCTGCTGGCGGCGTTCGGGCTGGTGATGATCTACCGGATCGACGCCGACCTGGCGCGCGAGCAGGCGCAGTGGTTCGTGATCGGGCTGATCCTCTTCTGCGCGACGATCTACCTGCTGCCCGACCACCACGTGCTCGAGCGCTACCGCTACACGATCGCGGCGGTCGGCATCGGGCTGTTGATGCTTCCGCGCGTTCCGGTGATCGGCGAGCAGGTCAACGGCGCCTTCCTCGCGGTCAAGGTCGGCCCGATCCAGTTCCAACCGGCCGAGTTCGCCAAGCTCGCGATCATCGTCTTCCTCGCGAGCTACCTGCGCGATACGCGCGACGTGCTCGTGCGGTCGCGGCTGAAGCCGATGACGCCGACCGCGCAGACGCTTCTCTACGGGATCCCGGCGCTGTTCTTCCTGCTGGTCGTCCTGGGCCTCGGCCTCGCGCCGGTCCCGGCGGTGCTGCTCGGCGTATTCACGCTGTCGGCCGTCTCGTTGATTCGCGAGCGGCCGTCGCTGAAGCACTTCGGGCCGCTGCTGCTGGTCTGGGGCGTGGCGATGCTGATGCTGATCTTCATCCGCGACCTCGGCAGCTCGCTGATGTTCTTCGGCGCCTTCCTCGCGCTCGTCTACGTCGCGACCGCGCGGCTGTCGATCGTCGGCGTCGGAGCGACGCTGTTCCTCGGCGGCGCCGCCTACCTCGGCAACACGGTCAGTCACGTCCAGAGCCGCTTCGACACCTGGCTCGACCCCTTCGACCAGAAGCTCTACGACGCTCCCGGCGGCAGCTTCCAGATCGCGCAGTCGCTGTTCGCCCAGGCCGACGGCGGGCTGTTCGGCCAGGGGTTCGGCCAGGCGCTGCTCGAGCTGCCCGGCGGCGGGACGATCCTGCCGGCGGCGCACACCGACTTGATCTACGCGGTGATCACCGACGAGCTCGGGCTGTTCGGGGCGGCGGGCCTGATCCTCGTCTACCTGCTCGTCGTCGCGCGCGGGTTCAAGACCGCGCTGGTCGCCAGCGACGGCTTCTCGAAGCTGCTCGCGACCGGCCTGACCGCGGTCTTCGCGCTGCAGGTGTTCGTGATCGTCGGCGGCGTCACGAAGGTGATACCGCTGACCGGTGTCACGCTGCCGTTCGTCTCCTACGGCGGCAGCTCGATCCTCGCCAACATGGTGCTGCTGGCGCTGCTGCTGATCGTCTCCGACCACGCGCGCCGCGACCGCGACCGCGCCGGTCCCGGAGGCTTGGTGTGAGCGGGGTGACCAGATGAACCGCCAGATCGTCCAGCTGTTCGGGTTGACGCTCGTGCTGTTCGGGGTGCTGATCGCGTTCACGTCGCGCTGGACCGTGTTCGAGGCGGCGTCGCTCGAGGACAACCAGCTCAACCGGCGTGGGCTGATCGAGCAGCAGCAGGTGCCGCGCGGGCTGATCCTCGCGCGCGACGGCGACACCGTGCTGGCGCAGAGCGAGCCGCGCGGGCGCGGCAAGCAGCTGACCTACGTCCGCTCCTATCCGGACGGCGAGACGTTCGGCCACCCGGTCGGCTACTCGTACATCAACATCGGCGAGAGCGGCCTCGAGCGCTCGCGCAACGACGCGCTAACCGGCGACCTGAACGAGTTCGGGACGATCTTCCGCGAGTTGCAGAGCAAGGAGCGCGAGGGCGACGACGTCGTGACGACGCTCGACCCGGCGGCGCAGCAGCAGGCGATGGATCTGCTTGCCGGCAACTCTGGTTCGATCGTCGCGCTCGAGCCGTCGACCGGGCGCGTGCGCGTGATGGCGTCGACGCCGGGCTACGACCCGAACACCGTCGACGACCAGGCGGTCTTCAGGGAGCTCAACCGGCCTGGCAACACCGAGCGGCGGTTGACCAACCGTGCCGTCCAGACCAACTACCAGCCGGGCTCGACCTTCAAGGTCGTAACGGCTGCAGCCGCGCTCGACACCGGCAAGGTGACACCCGACTCGATCGTCGACGGCTCGTCGCCCAAGACGATCAGCGGCGTCCCGCTCGCCAACTCCGGTGGCGTCAGCTACGGGCCGATCACGCTGACGACGGCGCTGACGAACTCCGTCAACACCGTCTTCGCCTCGCTCGGCGAGCAGGTCGGGTCGCAGACGCTGGTCGAGTACATGGAGCGCTTTGGCTTCTACAGGGACCCGCAGCTCGACTATCCCGAGGACTCGATGCTCGCCAGCGGCATCCGCAACGCCGACGGGCGGCTCGTGACGAGCGGCTTCGACGTCGGTCGCGTCGCGATCGGCCAGGGCGGCGCCGAGGGCCAGGTCCAGGTGACGCCGTTGCAGATGGCCGAGGTCGCGGCCGCCGTCGCGAATGGCGGCAAGCTGATCCGCCCACGGCTGACCGACCGGATCGTCGGGCAGGACGGACGCGTCGAGGAGCAGATCGACCCGGCGACACAGTCGCAGGTGATGAAGCCCGAGACTGCCGCCGAGCTGACCGAGATGATGACCGACGTGGTCAACGAGGGAACGGGTGTCGCCGCGGCCCTCTCCGACGTCCAGGTGGCGGGCAAGACGGGAACGGCCGAGGTCAAGAACGAGACGCTCAACCAGGTCTGGTTCATAGGCTTCGCGCCCGTGGACGACCCCCAGTACGCCATCGCCGTGACGCTCGAGGACCAACCGATCGGCACGTCCGGCGGCGCCAACGCCGCGCCGCTCGCCGCCCAGGTCCTCCAGACCCTCCTGGGGGGTGGATGAGCGACCTCGACGACGGCGCCGTCGTCGACGGTCGCTACCGCATCGTCCGTCGCATCGGCTCCGGTGGGATGGCGGACGTCTATCTGGCGGAGGACACTCATCTCGGCCGCGAGATCGCGCTCAAGGTGCTGCATCGCCGCTTCGCCCAGGACGCCGAGTTCGTCGAGCGCTTCCGCCGCGAGGCGTCGGCCGCCGCCGGGCTCCAGCACCCGCACGTCGTCGGCGTCTTCGACCGCGGCGAGCACGAGGGCACCTACTACATCGCGATGGAGTACCTGCGCGGCCGCACGCTGAAGGACGTCGTCGCCGCCGACGCGCCGCTCGACCAGCTGCGCGTGATCGCGATCGGCGAGCAGATCCTCCAGGCGGCCGGCTTCGCCCACCGCAACGGCGTCGTCCACCGCGACTTCAAGCCGCACAACGTGATCGTCGACGACGCCGGCAACGTCAAGGTGACCGACTTCGGCATCGCCCGCGCCGGGGCCTCGGAGATGACCGAGACCGGCTCGATCATGGGCACCGCGCAGTACCTGTCGCCCGAGCAGGCGCAGGGCCAGGAGGTGACCGCGCGCTCCGACGTCTACTCGATCGGCGTGATGCTCTACGAGTTGCTGACCGGCAAGCTGCCGTTCGAAGGTGACAGCGCGGTCGCGATCGCGCTCAAGCACATGCAGGAGCCGCCGCCGCCGCTGAACCGCGAGGGGCTGCGGATCGAGCCGAACCTCGAGGCGGTCGTGCTCGGCGCGCTTGCC
>CAMLNW010000215.1 GCA_946481495.1 uncultured Actinomycetes bacterium | reverse complement strand
TCGACGGCCTCGGGGGCGCGCTTGGCCGGGATGCGCGACTTCAGCCGCGTGCCGTAGATGATCTCGCCGCCCTCGTAGTTGCCGCCGATGTGCGGGATGTAGGCCGGGATCGTCTTGTCGCCGACCTTGATCGACGCGCCGTAGAAGCCGATGTTCGCGATGTGGTGCTGCGAGCAGCCGTTCGGGCAGCCGGAGTTCTTGATGTGGATCTTCTTGGTCAGCTCGTCGTCGATGTCCATCGCGACGATCCGCTCGTTGATCGCGGCGTTGAGGCCCATTGAGCTGGTGATGCCGAGCTTGCAGCTGTCGGTGCCCGGGCACGAGACGGTGTCGATGATCTGGCCCGAGCCGTGCTCGCCGAGGCCGAGCTTCGACAGCTCCTGCCAGACCTCGTAGACGGACTCGTCGCGCACCCAGCGCAGCACGAAGTTCTGGTCGACGGTGGTGCGGGCGTAGCCGCCGGAGTACTTGCGCTGGATCTCCGCGATGCCGCGCATCTGCTCGGGCGTGAGGTCGCCGCGGTAGACGCGCACATCGACCGTCGAGAAGCCCGCCTGGCGCTGCGGCTTGACGTTGGAGGCGCTGAAGCGCTCGAACTCGGAGAGGTCGCCGTTGGGGCTGGCGTAGCTGCCGCCGGCCGCCGGGGCGTTGGCCTCCTCGTCGTGGGTCAGCAGCAGCGGGATCGGGTTGAAATCGCGCTCGTTGACCCAGTCGCCCTTGAGCTCCTCCTCGACCTGGTCGCGGAACTCGTCGATGCCGATCTTGTCGATCAGCACCTTGATGCGGGCGCGGGCGCGGTTGACGCGCAGCCAATCCTGACGGTCGAAGATCCGGAAGACCGCCTCCGACACCTTGAGGTAGTCGCCGTTCTCGAGCTCGACAAACTCGTAGAGCGTGGGGGCGACGCGCGGCATGATCGACGTGCCGCCGCCAACGCGGATCTCGACGCCCTGGACGCCGTCCTTGACGCGCGGGATGAAGGCGATGTCGTGGATGCCGGTCAGCGCGCGATCGGCGTCGGAGGCCGTGAACGCCGTCTTGACCTTGCGCGGCATCAGCTGCGTCGTGGGGTGGCGCACGAAGTAGCGCACGTAGGCGCCGGCCCACGGGGTGACGTCGAACGGCTCGTCGTCGCAGACGCCGGCGTAGGGATCGCCGGTGACGTTACGAACCGTGTTGCCGCAGCCCTCGCGCGACGACAGGCCGGAGTCCGAGATCTTGCGGATCAGCTCGGCCATCTGACGCAGCGGGATGTGGTGGATCTGGATGTTCTGGCGCGTGGTGATGTGCGACTTGTTCAGCGGCGCGTACTCCTCCGTGACGTCGGCGAACATCTCCCACTGCTCGGGCGTGATGCCGCCCATCGGCAGCTTGACGCGGCACATCTGGACGTCGGCCTGGCGCTGGCCGTAGACGCCCTGCTTGAGGCGGAAGCCGATGAACTCGGCCTCCTCGGTCTGGCCGTCGAGGAACTTCTCGGCCTCGTTGTCGAAGTCGTCGAACTCCCGCTCCAGGATCGGGATCACGTGCCCCGGGACGTTCGCGATGATCTCGGGGTTGTTGAGCGCGCCCTCTTTGCCCTTGCGCGCCGGCGTCGTCGTCGGCTCCATGCGTCCAAACTAGCAAAACCCTGCCGGGTTTCAAGGTTTACGCTCTGGAGCGGGCGATTTGGCCCAGCGCCGAGGGTACGGGCGCCATCGGGCTCAGGACCAACCCCGCGGTCGCGGGTCCTGTCTCCGATTTTGGTTTCCGTGCTCGGCTCCGCGGCTCCGCTGGGACTCCGCCCCGTCCCTGGCACGTTTGGGGTGTAGGGCGCATTCGTTGGTCGACGGGAGGGGCTCCGCCCGGACGCTCCGCTCGCTACGCCTGCGCGCGCAAACGCAAAATCGTCGCCACCCGCGGAAGCGGCGTCTCGTGTGCTGGGCTTGCTGCTGCGTCCGCCGTCAGAGCAAGACTGATGGGCCTTGGCAGCTCTACGAGTTAGCGATCTCTTTGATCCGGACGACTTGGTCGCGCAATGGGTATTCACCCTGACTGCCACCGTTGCCGATCTCGGGACGGCCGAGGGCCTGTTCCAAGACTCGCTCCATTCGGATGAGCCGGCTGTTCGGACGTCCTACCACTATCGGCAACTCATGGCTCGCCTCTACGAGGCGGAACGCGTCGTGGCCGGTATCGACACCGAAGAGGTCGCGGGGTTCTTGGACGAGCGGGTCGCTGCGGGTCGGCCTGTCGAATTTCTAAGAGCCCAGTTCTTGCCGATCGAGTCTTCGGTGGCGCGGAGCACCTTCGGCTACGCCCGTCATCGCACTATCCACCACGCTCATGTGGGGAGCAAGGAGCTACGTGCGACGCTATCGGCGGCGGGTGGTCAAAACGCAAGGATCCTTGTCGACACTCAGCAGGAACGGCTGGTCTATGAGTGGCCTGAGGCCGTGATCTCGCATGTCCTGGCGCCGGATCTAGATACGTCGGCAGGCATCGACGCGTTTGCGGCACGCGCCAATCTCGCCCAGGAGATACTCGCCAATTTCGCGGCGCTCCTTCAGTCCGTTATGCATCCTTACGCCGAGCGTGTTGGCGTCAATGTTGATCTGCTGTACCACGACATCGCGGATGCGTGATATCGCATGCTCAGGTCGCCGGACTGAAGGCGTCTCCCCGGGGTTAGCTAGAGCAGCGGGTCGCCAAGCTTGCCCCAAGGGGCGCCGGCAGAGGGCTCGCGGCCGGTGCCCTCGAGGAGGCCGGCCTCGAGCCAGGGGCTCATGGTGGGGCCGGTGTCGCTGGAGGGGGTCGGGGCGGTCTCGCGGATGAACTGCTCGATGGCGGCGGCGATCGCGGCGGCCTCCTCGGGAGAGGCGGCGGACTGCGCGATCTCGATGCGGGGGCGCAAAGGGGTCTGCTTGCCGTTGGCGGTCATCGGGGCGGGGAGGCTAGCGGGCTTTGGCGATCAGCTCGTCGCAGAGGTCGGGGAGGCTGATGGCCTCGACGTTCGGTGCGACGCGGAAGCGGTCTGTGCCGGGGTAGACGACGAAGGAACGGCTGGCCTGGACGTCCTCGATTGCGGAGTAGAAGCCGCGCTCGGGGACGGGGCTGAGGCTGCGCTTGACCTCGATCGCCCACTTCTCGTCAGGCCATTCGAGGATCAGGTCGATCTCAGCCCCGACGGCCGTTCGGTAGAAGCCGGGTATTGGGTGGATCGCCGAACTGCGGATTGCGAGCAGGTTCTCGATGACGAATCCCTCCCAACTGGCGCCGACGACCGGATGGCTGACGAGCGATTGCTTGTCGCCGATTCCGAGCAGCGTGTGCACCAGTCCGCTGTCGCGCACGAACACCTTCGGCGACTTGGTGAGCCGCTTGCCGACGTTGACGAAGTACGGCTGGAGGCGCCGAACGAGCATCAGGTCCACAAGCAGGTCGATGTAGCGGACGACGGTCTTCCCGTCGACGCCGAGGTTGCGAGCGAGCTGGGACGCGTTGAGCACGCAGCCCTGGTTGTGGGCAAGCATCGTCCAAAGGCGGTAGAGCGTCTCGGCCGGAATCGGGGCGCCCAGCGCGGGGATGTCCCGCTCCAGGTAGGTCCTGATGAGACTGCTGCGCCAGTCCAGGCTGTCGGCGCCGGTTGTGGCCAGGAAGCTCTGCGGGAACCCGCCACGGACCCAGAGCTTGTCGTGGTCCTCGACGGGAACCTCGGTCACGCCCAGCGGCGAGAGCTCCTGGTATGAGACTCGGCCGGCGAGAGACTCTCCGGATTGGGCGAGCAGATCCTGTGACGCGGATCCGAGCAGCAGGAACCTCCCGTTTGCTCGGCCTTGGCCCTGGCGCCCGCGGTCGATGATTCCGCGCAGCTCCTGGAAGAGGCCCGGGACGCGCTGGACCTCGTCGAGGATCACCAGCTCTTCGGAGTGATCCTCGAGATAGAGCAAGGGGTCCTTCTTGAGGCGATCGCGATCGGGGGACGTCTCGAGGTCCACGTAGTGCCATGACTCCCAGCGCTTGGCTGTCTGCTTTGCCAGCGTCGTCTTGCCGACCTGGCGGGGACCCAACAGCACGACTGCCGGCATGCGCTCCAGCCGGGAGGCAATACGCGGTGCCAGCTTGCGATCGATCATGCGTGCAATTCTGACATCCAATTCCGAATTTTCAAGGTTAAAATGCCAATCGGCGTCTATGACCTTGCAAATCGTGCATCGTGATGCGCAATTTGCAAGGTTGAACGGGGCCAGCGGTCCAAGCGGCAGACCGAACGGGCTGATGGCCGGCGAGCCCGCCTACAGCGGGATGTTGCCGTGCTTGCGCTTCGGCCCGGGCACGCGCTTGGTCTCGAGCATCTCGAGCGCCTTGATCAGCTTGGGACGGGTTTCGTGGGGGACGATTACGTCGTCGATGTAGCCGCGCTCGGCCGCCGAGTAGGGGTTGGCGAAGCGGGCCTTGTAGTCGTCGATCAGCTTCTCGCGCCGCTGCTCGGGCGTCGGTGAGCTGGCGATGTCGCGGCGGTAGATGATGTTGACCGCGCCCTCTGGACCCATCACGGCGACCTCGGCCTGCGGCCAGGCGAAGTTGAAGTCGGCCAGCATGTGCTTGGAGGCCATGACGTCGTAGGCGCCGCCGTAGGCCTTGCGGGTGACGACGGTCAGCTTCGGCACGGTCGCCTCGGTGTAGGCGTAGAGCAGCT
>CAMLNW010000214.1 GCA_946481495.1 uncultured Actinomycetes bacterium | reverse complement strand
GACCTCGCGGCCGAGCCGCTCGAGCGTCGCGCCGTCGGAGATCAGCTCGCCCTCGGTGAGGTAGGCGCGCATCAGGCGCTCCTTCATCGCGTCCTGCTTGCCGTGCGTGTCGGCCAGGTGCACGGCGGTCGCGCGGACTTCGGCGGGATCGCGATGCCGTCGACGATCTTCGCCCGCTTCGCCGGGGGCGGCGGCGGGACGTACGCGGCACCGCCGCCACCGCTCGCACCGGCCTGCGCGGAAGCGCCGGCGGGGAGGGCAACTGCCACGGCCGTACAGGCCGCGAGCGCGCACAGGATCGAGTGTCTGGGGCGTCGGTCCAAAACTCTTTCGAACGCCTACGGGGTTAGCTGACGGGCTCGCGCTGAAAGAGCTGCGCGCTTCCCCATATCGAGGAAGTTCGCCCCAGTGGCAGTGCCACCTTGGTTCCCCCGTTCCACTACTTCGTGGATTCGGCGTGCGGGCAAGCTAACAGATCTTTCGGCGGAACTTCGCCAACTGGAATGCGCGAACCTGCAATCTGCGCGCTTTTCGAGCCATCGGCGTACCTGAAGCCAACGGCGGTCGGCGCCGCGATCCCGCTACTGGTGCAGAATCAGCGCCTTGAACTTCGCTCGCGACGTCGTCGACGCAGCAGCCCCCGAGCAGACCGCGCTCGTCGCCATCGATCGAGAGGGCGGGCGATCCTCCCATACGTTCGGCCAGATATCCGACCGTGCAGCGCGGCTTGCAGGCACACTGCAAGAGAGCGGCGTCGCACGCGGCGACGTGGTCATGACGCTGATCGGCAACCGACCCGAGTGGGTCCACGCGATGGTCGCCTGCTGGCGGATCGGAGCGGCGGTGCTGCCGTGCACGGAGCAGCTGCGAGCGGGCGATCTGGCGAAGCGGATCGAGATCATCGGCCCGCGTGCGATTGTCGCCGACGAGCGCAACGGAGAGACCCTCAACGCGGCGCTGGCGTCGACTGGCGGCGCGCCCAGCGCGACCGGGGCCAGTGCGCCGCGGGACGCCACGCAGCCGGCGCCTGTCGTCTTGACGATTCCGGACGAGCGCCTCTACGACGCCTCCCCCGCCCCGGCCGCCGACCTCGCCGGCGACGAGCCGGCGCTGATCGTCTTCACCTCAGGGACCTCCGGCGAGCCGAAGCCGATCCGCCACGGAGCGCGCAACTTGCCCGGTCAGATGCTCCAGGCCGAGCACTGGTACGACGCGCGGCCGGGCGAGCTGGCCTGGTGCACGGCGGCCAGCGGCTGGTCGCTGTCGGCGCGCAACGCGTTCGTCGCACCGTGGCTGCGCGGCGCGACGGCGCTGCTGCACGACACCCGCTTCGATCCCGCCGAGCGGCTCGACGTCATCGAGCGCGAGGGCGTGAACGTGCTCTGCATGGCACCGACCGAGTATCGCGCGATCGCCAAGCGGACCGAGCTGCGCCGGCTGCCCTCTCTGCGCCATGCCGTCGCCGCCGGCGAGCCGCTGAACCCGGAGATCGTCGAGCGCTGGCGCGACGAGGTCGGCGTCACGATCCACGACGGATACGGCCAGACCGAGACCGGCGCCCTGACCGGGATGCCGCTTGGCGAGCCGGTTCGGGCCGGGGCGATGGGGCGGCCACTGCCAGGTATTCGAGCGTGGCTGGACAAGCCGGACGACAGCGGCATCGGTGAGCTGTGCGTCGACCCGACGACCGTCCCGACGATTTACCTCGACGCGCCCGCCGGCCCATGGCGCACCGGCGACCGCGTGCGAGAGGACGCCGACGGCTTCCTTTGGTTCGAGGGCCGCGCCGACGACACGATCATCTCGGCCGGCTACCGGATCGGGCCGTTCGAGGTCGAGTCGGCGCTGGTCTCGCACCCGGCCGTCGCCGAGGCCGCCGCGGTCGCCGCGCCCGACGAGGAGCGCGGCCAGGTCGTGCGCGCGGTCGTGGTCTTGCGCGACGGCAAGGCGGCTTCGCCGGCGCTGGTCGCCGAGCTGCAAGACCACGTCAAGGCCCTCACCGCTCCCTACAAGTACCCGCGCATCGTCGACTTCGCCGACGAGCTGCCCAAGACGCCGACCGGCAAGATCAAGCGCGCCGAGCTGCGCGGCTAGCCTGGCGGCATGCCCAACCGCCTGGCGGACGAGAGCTCGCCCTACCTCCTGCAGCACAAGGACAACCCGGTCGACTGGTACCCGTGGGGCGAGGAGGCGCTGACGGCGGCGCGCGAGCGCGACGTGCCGATCCTGCTGTCGATCGGCTACTCGGCCTGCCACTGGTGCCACGTGATGGAGCGCGAGTCGTTCGAGGACGAGGCGACAGCCGCCTACATGAACGAGCACTTCGTCTGCGTCAAGCTCGACCGCGAGGAGCGGCCCGACCTCGACGCGATCTACATGGAGGCCTGTCAGGCGATCTCCGGCCAGGGCGGCTGGCCGCTGAACGCCTTCCTGACTCCAGACCAGACGCCGTTCTTCGCGGGCACCTACTTCCCGCCCGACGACGACCGCGGCATGCCGAGCTGGCTGCAGATCCTGCGCTCGGTCGTCGAGGCGTGGGACGAGCGTGGCGAGGAGATCCGCGCGACGTCCGGCAAGGTCGTCGAGCGGCTGTCCGGCGCGGCCTGGGTCGAGCCGTCGGACGATCCGTTGACCGCGGCACTGCTCGACCAGGCGGTCGAGGGGCTGCTGGCGATCGAGGACCCCCGCAACGGCGGCTTCGGCGGCGCGCCGAAGTTCCCGGCCGCCTCGGCGATCGAGCTGCTGCTGCGCCGCGGCGCCGTCGAGCCGGCGGCGCGCGCGCTGAGCGCGATGGCCAACGGCGGCATCTACGACCAGCTCGGCGGCGGCTTCGCCCGCTACACCGTCGACGCCGGCTGGCTGATCCCCCACTTCGAGAAGATGCTCTACGACAACGCCCTGCTCGCGCACGCCTACCTGCACGGCTGGCAGGTGACCGGCTATCCGCTGTTCAAGCGGGTCTGCGAGGAGACGCTCGACTGGGCGCTGCGCGAGATGCGCGGCCGCGAGGGCGGCTTCTACTCGGCGCTCGACGCCGACTCCGAGGGCGAGGAGGGGAAGTTCTACGTCTGGACGGTCGAGCAGGTACGGGCGGTGCTCGGCGACGAGCGCGAGGGCGGCAACGGCTCGGCGGCCAGCCCGTCGACCGCCCAGGCCGCGCTCGACTACTTCGGCGTCCTGCCCGGCGGCAACTGGGAGGGCAAGACGATCCTGACCCGCGGCGCCGACGAGCCGGAAGACCTCGAGGAGCTGCGCCGGCGGCTCTACGACGCGCGCGCCGCGCGCGTCTGGCCCGGACTCGACGACAAGCGGCTGACGTCCTGGAACGCCCTGATGATCTCCGCGCTCGCCGACGCGGGCGCGGTGCTTGAGCGCAAGGACTACCTCGACGCGGCGCGCGCCTGCGCGGACTTCCTGCTCACCGAGCTGACCGACGGCGACGGCCGCCTGTTGCGCACCTGGAAGGACGGCGAGGGCCGGCTGAACGCCTACCTCGAGGACCACGCCTACCTGCTCGACGCGCTGCTGACGCTCTACGAGGCAACCTTCGAGCCGCGCTGGTTCGAGGCCGCCCGCGCACTCGCCGACACGACGATCGAGCGCTTCGGCGACCCGGAGAAGGGCGGCTTCTTCGAGACCTCGTCGGATCACGAGCGGCTGCTGACCCGCCGCAAGGACCCCGAGGACCACCCGATCCCGTCCGGCAACGCGGCGGCGGCATACGCCCTGCTGAAGCTGGCGGCCCTGACCGGCGAGCACGAGTACGAGCGGCAGGGCGTCGGCGTGCTGCGGCTGTTCGCCGAGCTGGCCGGCCGCCATCCGAATGCCTTCGGCCACCTGCTGCAGGCGCTCGACTTCCACCTCGCGCAGGTCAAGGAGGTGGCGTTGGTCGGCGATGAGCTGGCGCCGCTGGAGCGGGTCATGCGCGGGGCGTTCAGGCCGCACGTCGTGCTCGCCGGCTCGCCGCCGGACGGCGGCGACGCAAGTGCTGTGCCGCTGCTCGAGGGCCGCATGCCCATCGACGGCCGCGCCGCCGCCTACGTCTGCGAGGGCTTCGCCTGCAAGGCGCCAGTTACGGAGCCAGCAGAGCTGGAGACACTCCTGGCGTGATCCGCCAAGTCGCCTGCGTCCTGTCGATCGGCGCTGGTCTGCTGGCAGCGGCGCCGCAGGCAGTCGCCGACACAGCGGCCGGGACTGCCGCCGCGCGCGCGGTCGACTCGCTGTCGCTTGCCGGCCGGCTGGCGCCTCCCAATGGCCGAGACGCGCTGCGCGCCGCGCGGCGCATCGCATCCGTCGGCCCGCGCCCGGCTGCGAGCAGCACCGAGCGACGTGCCCACGCATACGTTGGCCGTGTCTTCGAGAAGGCGGGCCTCGACGTGACGGTGCAGCCGTTCGACGTACCGGGGAAGGGCCGCTCCCGCAACGTGATCGGGCTGCTCGACGGGCCGCGAAAGTGCCTGAAGATCGTGATGGCGCATACCGACACGACGGCGCCAGGGCCGGGCGCGAACGACAACGCGTCGGGGGTCGGCGTGGTGGTCGCAATCGCCAAGCGGCTGCGCGCGATCGACCCGCAGTGCGACGTTTGGCTGGTCGCGACCGGTGCCGAGGAGCGGATCTACACCGGCCAGCCGGACCACCTCGGCGCGCTGGCACTTGCGAAGCACGCGCGCAACCGCGGCGC
>CAMLNW010000213.1 GCA_946481495.1 uncultured Actinomycetes bacterium | reverse complement strand
GCGGCTGCGGCTGCGGCTGCGGCTGCGGCTGCGTCTGCGGCTGCGTCTGCGTCTGCGACTGCGGGCTTCGCGCCCTCAGCCTCCTGCCGCTTCTTCAGCTCGGCCAGGATCTTGTCCTTGAGGCGACCGCGCGCGGCAGTTCTCGCCGCCTGGCACTCCCCTCGTACGGTGCGCAAGAGGTCGGCGAGCGCGGGCGTCCACTCGGAGACCTCGAGGTTGCGCAGCTCGTCGGCACGGTCGGTCAAGCCGGCCAACTCGAGCAGCGGCGGCAGGCCGGTCTTTACCGTCCACTGCGCGGCGAGCGTACGACGCAGGTCGTCCTTGCCGTCGCGGGTACCGATCACCTTCGGCAGGTAGGGCTTCAAGAGCTGTCGCTGCTCGTCGTCGAGGCGATCGTTGAGCCGGCGCAAGAACGCGCCGAGCAGCGGCGACGTGCATTGCGGATGATCGGAGTGCGGCTCGTCGGCGAGCCACGCGACGAGCTCCATCGCGCAGTGCCCCTCCTCGAAACGCGAGTGGCCACCGCCATGCAGGGTCAGCTCGTCGAGCTTCGCCAGGCGGTCGGGCAGTGGTGCGGGTGCGGTCGTCACGTCGTCTCCTTCTCGGGTTGCCATCACGCGGCGAGCAGCTCGTCGCCGGTCCAAGTCACATCGAGCGGCTTCACGCCCGCGCGCGACGCGCGGTACGAACCCGCTACCGGCTCGCGCTCATAGAGCCAGCACGTCACGACGAGGGACAAGCTGCCACGCTGGCGAACCTCATCGACCTCGTGCCAATACGTCTGGTCGCGAACCTCGTCGCGACGAAGCTCGAAGATCCGCGTCACCGGGATCTCAGGCAGCGCAGCCACCACGCTCACCGCCGATGCTCCCCATTCGCGTGCGCCTCAAGGCGAGCGTGCCCGTCAGCGACTAGCTCATCAGCTTCCGCGTCAAGCTCGACATCGCGCTTCGCCCGCATGCACGCGGCGTGACCCTTGAGGTAAGAGAGCACCCACGCGGCAGCACAGTTGCCCTCGATCACCTGGCGCCGACGCCAACGCGGCGCCATCGCCGGGAACCGCACAAGCTCGCGCTCAACAACATCCTCGACCACTCCCGCGAACGCATCCCGTTCGCCGGCCTCACGGCCGTCGATCGCCGAAGCAGCCACCGCCTTGTCATGCGCCCGCTGCCGCGGGTCGAGCACCAGACGCCGATACAGGGCCACGCCGCCGATCACCAGCGCGACGAAGACGAACACGCCGAGCACCCACGCCAGGGCGATCAGGGCCAGCAGCGGGAGCGCGGCGATCATCGACCCACCGTCCGGCCAGCCTGTGTGTACAGGCGCTCCGAAGCCTCAAGCTCGGTCAGAGCCCGGCCACGATCGCCGCGCATACCGAAGTAGGCGACCGCGACCACAAGGACCAGCACGACCAAGCCCATGATCGCCCCGCCCGTCACCGGCGACCAGCCTCCCGCTTGTCGGCACGCTCACGCTCGCGCGCCTCGCGACGCTCACGAATCTCGACAAGCACCGACCGAAGCTGATCGTCGAGACGCCGCTGAGCCTCCAACCCACCCGCGTCCTTGACACGCTCGCGAAGACCGAAGTGGCGACGCGCCGGCATCAGGCAGCGACCTCACCCGGCGATGCCTCGAAGAAGAACGAAACCGATCGACCGAGCGCGTCGGCGAGCGCCGCAAGGGCATCCATGCGCGGGACGCGAGTGCCGCCCTCCCAAGTCTGGACGGCACGGAGCGAAAAGCCCGTCGCATCGGCGAGCGCCTGCTGAGTCAGGCCGGCCGCCTTACGAGCTTGAGCGATGCGCGATGCGATGTCTGGGACTTGCGCTTTCTGCATTACGTACGTATCGTACTACGAACGAAATGCGTACGTCAAGACCACGAACAAAATTTACGGCGACAGAACTGTTCCCCGCACGTAGCGTGCGCGAGATGGCCGAGTTGGAGCACAAGCGGATCGCGGGGCGCATCAAGGATGCGCGCAAGGAAGCCGGCATCACGCAGCACCAGATGGCCGAGCTCCTCGGCGTGATCCCGCGGACCTACCAGAATTACGAGAGCACGAGCAACCCTCGGATTCCGTGGGATCGCATGAGCGACATCGAGCGGATCACCGGCAAGAAAGTCGAGTGGCTACTGCACGGCGACGCGCCCGACCTGATGGAAGTACTCGAGGGCAAGACGACGTCGACACTCGACGACATCAGCGCCAAGCTCGACCAGGTGCTTGAACGTCTCGCGGTCGTCGAGCTCAGCCAAGCGACCGAGGCCGCGGCGGCTGCCGACTCGCGCTCTCAGCTAGACGAGCTCGCATCATCTCTAAGACGTAGCGCCAAGAAGACGACCTGATATCCGGCAGCGCTTCTGCGATCGCGTTCGCGATGCGCAGCTTCGCGCCGGCCTCCACTTCAGGCGATCGTCTCTCGTCCGGTGCTTCCACGGCCACGACTATTTCAGGCGCGCTATCGCCTGTCCACCCTGAGCGTGTTCCTACCGTTGGGCGCCCGTGAGCGCCTCGCTGCATCTGCGAGTCCATAAACCCTGCCCTTGTGTTCCCTCCACCGCCTGACCGTCAAGCGCTCGGTGCCCCAGTTCCCAGCTCAAGAACCGACGCGACGATAGGTCTTTGCATGAGTGAAGGACGCGAACGTATCCCACCTGTGCAGGCCCGCGCAACTAGATCATTCGGCCAGGAAGCCAATATTGAGGACCGGACCCAGCTCGCCCTCGGGCACTGCGCTGGGGAGGGGTCAGCGCCAGGCCCGGCCCACATTGACCTCAGCCGTGCGTGCCCAAACGGCTAGAGATCGAAGGCTGCTCCCAGCGCCAGCCGCCGATCAGCGTAGCTGATTGGTCTGACCAGCGCTACGCCGAACCAAGCCAACATGCATAGCCCCTAGAACGCAAAAACGCCCCCGCCAGAGGGGGCGGGGGCGTGGTCTGCCTTGGAGGGCAGGGAGCGGAGCATGATAGCTCGACCGTCAATTGGCTACAACCCATTGACAATTGGCCTAGATGCCTGGCACATAGCTGCCCGTGGATGCCTACCCCACCTTCGCAGCGAACCTCGCCCGCTTACGCGAAGAACGAGGTCTGACACAGCTGCAGCTCGCGCTCGAGGTCGGACTCGGCCAGTCCGACATTGGCGACATCGAGCGCGGCGTTCGCGAGCCGCGCGTCACAACGATCGCCAAGCTCGCCGCTGGACTCGACGTCCATCCCGGCGAGCTGTTCGACGACCCGCGCGCATAGACTCGCGCAGCTCGCAAACCGACGACGGGGAGGGGACCCGATGCTCCGCAAGCTCAACTACGCGAACGTGATGTCCACGCTCGCCGCGATCGCCGCCGTGGCGGCGCTCACGATGGGCGGCGCCATCGCCGCCGGCAAGATCACCATCACGAGCAAGGACATCAAGAACGGCACGGTCAAGACGCAGGACATCGCCAAGAACGCCGTCCAAGCACCTGACATCAAGAACGGCGCCGTGCGATCAGCGGACATCGCAAACGAGACGATCGACAGCGCCGACATCGGAACCGGCGAGGTCAAGCCGCAGGACGTCACCATGCCACCGCCTGACCAGGTGCAGCAGTCAGCAGAGCACAGCGTGCCCGTTGGAACCGATTACGAGCGGGTGTCGACCTACGGCAGCTACCACAAGACCGACGCGGCGTCTGCGCTTAACGTCGACTGGACGGGATCGGCCGGGACCGGGTTCGCCGGGTGCGTTTTCCAGCTGCGTATTGGCGGGCAGACGGCCGCGGGCGGCGGCGAGGTCTTCGTCGCGAACAGTCAAACCATGAGCGTGTCTGTCTCCGCGCTCTTTGAGGGTATGGCCGTCGGCGACCACCAAATCGAGATCTGGGCGAAGACGCCGAACAGCAACGGGGCCAAGTACCCCTGCACTGTCGGGCCAACCAGCGCGGCCGTCAGCCAGACCTTCGTAGTCACCGAGCAAATCAGCTAGGAGGGGCGACCATGAAGAAGACCGATGTCGATCCCACCACGGGCGATGTTCGCTGCCCACAGTGCGGCGCGCGAAACTCGTTCACCGTCAAGCGCACCGGCAAAGCCAAGCTAGTGGGCGCCGCAACACTAGGTGTAGGAACTCTGGCCATGCCAAAGCGGCTGAAGTGCAATGGCTGCGGCACGAACCTCAAGCGGTCCTAGAACGACGAAAGCCCCGCCGCCCCACTCAGGGCGACGGGGCTCGTAGAGCACGTCACGTTGCCGGCTAGTGCTGGATCGCCTGCGCCATGCGGAACCAGTGGTGCATCAGCGCAGCATGGACGCCCGCCTCCATCAGCTCGGCTTGGCCGCCCTGCCCGATCACCATGCGCCGTTGCGTCTCAAGGATCGCGTAGACGCCGCCGTCGCCACCCTCCTCCATGCCCTCGGCGCAGTTGTCCCGACGCATGAACTGGTCGCCGAACATCTCCTCGCCAGCGGCGAGGCGACTGACGACCGTGCCATCGAACAGCACGTTCGACAAGCCGTAGTCGCGCTCGACCCGGCGCGCGAGTTGCTGTCGCCAGATCGCCTCGAACGCCGGGTCGCGGGCCATCAGGTCGAGCTCGCGATTGCCCACGGCCGCGACAGCAGCCGCTCGAGCGCGTCTCGCCACCAGCGACGCATCAGCATCCCCTCCCCGACCACGCCTGCGCGAGCTCGTGCCGCCTCGCGCCGCGATGGCGGAACCGCCACGGCTTGCCGC
>CAMLNW010000212.1 GCA_946481495.1 uncultured Actinomycetes bacterium | reverse complement strand
GTCGAGCTGATCGAGGACCTCGTGAAGAACGAAGGGGTCGAGACGGTCTCGCTCTACCGCAACGGCCCGTTCACCGATCTCTGCCGGGGGCCACATGCGCCCGGCACCAAGCGGATTAAGGCGTTCAAGCTGACCAGCGTCGCCGGTGCCTACTGGCGCGGCGACTCCAGCCGCACGATGCTGACACGCGTCTACGGCACCGCGTTCCTGGCGAAGGAGGATCTCGCTGCGCACCTCGAGCGGCTCGAGGAGGCGCGCAAGCGCGACCACCGCAAGCTCGGCAAGGAGCTCGACCTGTTCATGTTCAGCGAGCTCTCGCCCGGCTCGCCGTTCTGGCAGCCCAACGGCGCCCAGATCTGGACCCAGCTGACCGACCTCTGGCGGACCGAGAACGCCAAGCGCGGCTACCGCGAGGTGCGCACGCCGATCCTCTACGACGTCGACCTCTGGAAGCAGTCGGGCCACTGGGACGTCTACCGCGAGAACATGTACTTCACCGACGTCGAGGACAAGCCAATGGGCCTGAAGCCGATGAACTGTCCGGCGCACATCCAGATTTACAAGGAGGACCGGCGCTCCTACCGCGACCTGCCGATCCGCTACTCGGAGGCCGGCCTGGTCCACCGCCACGAGCCGAGCGGCACGCTCCACGGCCTGCTGCGCGTCCGCCACATCACCCAGGACGACGCCCACATCTTCTGCGCCGAGGACCAGGTCAAGGAGGAGGTCCAGCGCTGCCTGGACTTTGGCTTCTTCATCTACGACATCTTCGGCTTCGAGCCGCGGCTGGAGCTCTCGACCCGCCCCGACAAGCGCGTCGGCAGCGACGAGATGTGGGACCGCGCCGAGGGCGCGCTCGAGGCAGCGCTGGTCGAGAAAGGGCTCGACTTCGAGGTCAACGCTGGCGACGGCGCCTTCTACGGGCCGAAGATCGACCTTCACATGACCGACTCGATCGGTCGCTCCTGGCAGCTCGGCACCGTTCAGCTCGACTACTCGATGCCCGAGCGCTTCGATCTTGCTTACACCGGCGTGGATAACGCCGATCACCGCCCGGTGATGATCCACCGCGCCCTGATGGGCAGCTTTGAGCGCTTCATCGGCATCCTGATCGAGCACTACGCCGGCGAGTTCCCACTCTGGCTGGCGCCCGTCCAGGCGCTCGTGCTGCCGATCTCGGACCGTCACGTCGATCAGGCTGAGCGTGTCGCATCAGAGCTGCGCGCCTCCGGGCTACGTGTCGAGGTCGACGATCGCACTGAGTCGGTCGGCCGTAAGATCCGCGACGGCGAGCTGCGCAAGGCCCCTTACATGCTGATCCTCGGCGACAAGGAGCTCGAGGCCGGCAACGTCTCAGTCCGTCGCCACGGCGAGGGCGATCTCGGCAGCCTCACCGTCGCCGAGTTCGCCGAGCGGGCGGCCGCAGAGGTTTCCGCGCGTCGGTAGGCGCGACCGCCGCTATACTCGCCGACGAATGCCGGGCACCGAAACCAAGCGCACCCCTTGCCGTTGACGCTCCGTGCCCGCCCCGACTCCCTCTCGCCTTTGACGTCTAGCCGAGCCTTCGCGTAGTGCCGGTTCCGCGTAGGTTCGACCGGCGTCCGCCGGACCGCGACGACACTCGCATCAACGAGCGCATCCGCGTTCGCGAGGTGCGGCTGATCGGCGAGGACGGCGAGCAGGTCGGCGTGCTGGAGATCGCCAAGGCGCTCGACTACGCGCGCTCGCGCGATCTCGATCTGGTCGAGGTGGCGCCGGACGCCCGTCCGCCGGTCTGTCGCGTGCTCGACTACTCGAAGTACAAGTACGAGCAGGAGCAGAAGGCGAAGGCCGCGCGCAAGCATCAGAAGCAGGTCAACGTGCGCGAGATCAAGCTGCGCCCGAAGATCGCGGACAACGACTACGAGACGAAGAAGAACCACGTCGTCCGCTTCCTGTCCGGCGACGATCGCGTCAAGGTGACGATCATGTTCCGCGGCCGCGAGCAGACACACCCGGAGCGCGGGGTGGCGCTGCTGATGAGGCTCGCCGAGGACGTCGCCGACCTCGGCGTGATCGACCAGCGGCCGATCCAGGACGGCCGCAACATGACGATGCTGCTATCGCCGCTGCCGAAGAAGGCGGCTGAGGATGCGGCTGAGCCCGCTTCTGAGGCGGCTCCCGAGGCACCCGCGGAGGCTGCTGCCGAGTCGCCGAAGGCCGCTGACGAGCAGCCCACTGCCTAGACCGCACGCGCGGTCTGCTTCAATACCGGCTCGTCATGCCCAAGATGAAGTCACATTCCGGCGCCAAGAAGCGCTTCAAGAAGACCGGCAGCGGCAAGCTGAAGGCTCGTCACGGCATGACCAGCCACATCCTCGAGAAGAAGAGCGCCAAGCGCAAGCGCAAGCTCGGCCGTCCGGTCGAGGTCGCGAAGGTCGATGAGGCGCGCGTCAAGGGGATGATCGGCTAGTGGCACGCGTCAAGCGCTCACTGAACGCGAAGAAGAAGCGTCGGGCAACGCTCGAGCGGACCAAGGGCTACCGCGGTCAGGCGAACTCCAGCTACAAGCGGGCCAAGGAGGCCCTGCTCAAGGCCGACAGCTACGCCTACCGCGATCGTCGCAACAAGAAGCGCGAGTTCCGCCGCCTCTGGATCCAGCGGATCAACGCCGCCGCGCGCCGTGAGGGGATGACCTACGGCACGTTCATGCACGGCCTCAAACTGGCCGGCGTCGAGCTCGACCGCAAGGTGCTCGCCGACATCGCCGTGCGCGACCCCGAGACTTTCCGACGTTTTGCCGAGACCGCCCGGGAGGCGGCCGCTGCCTGATTCCAGGTCAGCGGTCGATCGATCTTCCCGGGGCGCCCAGAGTGGCGCCCTTTCTCGTTCTAGGACCGAATTTCCGACCAGACACCCCAGATGATCACTTCACGCGACAACCAGCAGCTCAAGCAGATCCACAAGCTCCAGCGCAAGAAGGAGCGGGACGCCAGTGGTCTCTTCGTGGCCGAGGGCGAGGACCTGATCGCTGCCGCCGAGGCAGCGGGCTGGACGCCGGAGGTCCTGCTGCGCTCCGGCGAGGACGTCGAGCCGGAGCTGCTCGACCGGGTCAGCTCGCTCGGCTCCGGCGCGCGCGTGATCGGCGTCTACCGGCAGCGCTGGTCGGAGCCGGTCGGTGCCGTCTGCGTCTACCTGCACGGCGTCGGCGACCCCGGCAACGTCGGCACAGTGATCCGCGCTGCGCACGCACTCTGTGACGGGCCGGTGATTCTCGGCTCCGGTTGCGCCGACCCGTTCGGGCCGAAGGCGGTTCGCGCGAGCATGGGGTCGGTCTTCGCCCGGCCGCCCGCGCGCGCGGTGTTCGGAGAGCTGCCCGGCTTCAAGCTGGCGCTCGACGGTGGCGCCGAGCGGACGCTCGGCGAAGCGGTGTCCGCGCTTGCCGTGGCGAGCGGCGGCGCCGGAGGCCGGCCTACGGTCGTGCTCTGCGTCGGCGCCGAGCGGGCGGGTCTGCCGGGTCCGCTGCTCGACGCCGCTCACGCCGTGGGGCGGATCCCGATCGCGGCCGACGGCCCCGAGTCGCTCAACGCCGCGATGGCCGCGACCGTCGGGCTCTACGAGCTCAGGAATAGGATGGCCGCCAATGTCTGACGCCCCGGCCCGCCTGCAGGAGATCCGCGCCGAGGCCGAGGCGGCGATCGCCGCTGCCGCGACGGCCGCGGACCTCGAGCAGCTGCGCATCCAATACCTCGGCCGCAAGGCCGAGCTGCCGCAGATGCTGCGCTCGATCAAGGACCTGCCGCCGGAGCAGCGCGGCCCGGTCGGCAAGGGCGGCAACCAGGTTAAGCAGGCGCTCGAGACGCAGCTCGAGCAGCGGGTCGCGGCACTCGACGGCGCCGAGCTCGACGCGCGGCTGCGCTCCGACGCGATCGACGTGACGCTGCCCGGCGATCCGCCGCGCAAGACCGGCCACCTGCACCTGATCACCGAGACGCGGCGTGAGATCGAGGACGTCTTCCTCGGCCTCGGCTTCGCCGTCGCCGAGGGTCCCGAGGTCGAGTTCGACTACTACAACTTCACCGCGCTCAACCACCCACCCGGCCATCCGGCGCGGATGCTCCAAGACACCTTCTACTTCTCCGACGACGTGCTGTTGCGCACCCACACCTCGCCGATGCAGGTGCGGGCGATGGAGCTGCAGGAGCCGCCGATCTACATCATCGTCCCGGGAAAGGTCTACCGGCGCGACCACGACGCCACCCACACGCCGATGTTCCACCAGATCGAGGGCCTGGCGATCGACACCGACATCACTCTCGGCGACCTCCAGGGCGTGCTGCTCGAGTTCGTGCGGGCGATCTTCGGGGCGGAGCGCGAGATCCGGCTGCGGCCGCACTACTTCCCGTTCACCGAGCCGAGTGTCGAGGTCGACGTCTCGTGCTTCAAGTGCCAGGGAAAGGGATACCTCGCCGACGGCTCGCACTGCAATCTCTGCCGCAATGGCGCGGGCGACGGCTTCAACTGCGGCGGCTCGGGCTACATGAAGGACGGCTCGCGCGACCCGCTCTGCAAGGGGTCGGGCTGGATCGAGATCCTCGGCTCGGGGATGGTCGACCCGAATGTGCTCGGCTTCGTGCGCGAGAACGGCTACGACCCCGACAAGGTCCAGGGCTTCGCGTTCGGAATGGGCATCGAGCGGATCGCGATGCTGCGCCACGGCGTGCCGGACCTGCGGCTGTTCTTCGACAACGACGTTCGCTTCCTGGAGCAGTTCGGCTCATGAGGACTCCCTACGCATGGC
>CAMLNW010000211.1 GCA_946481495.1 uncultured Actinomycetes bacterium | reverse complement strand
AGCACCTTCTGGAGGCTGCGGCGCGTGGAGACGAGGCGGAGGTCGCCGCCCTGGACCCGGATCAATTCGCGGGCGATGGCAAGCCCCGCATCGACAAACGCGTGCTCTCGGCCAAGGCCGCGGAGCTCGCCCCGCATGGGATTGCTGTCATGGCTGTGACGCCGGGCTTTCTGCGCTCGGAGTCGATGCTGCAGCACTTCGGCGTCACCGAGGACAACTGGCGCGACACCACCACCGGCAACCCCCACTTCGCCGCAATCTCCGAGTCCCCCCGCTTCGTCGGCCGAGCCGTCGCCGCCCTAGCCGCCGACCCCCAGCTCCACACCCGCAACGGCGGCTCCTTCTCCTCCGGCGCCCTCGCCAAGGACTACGGCTTCACCGACACCGACGGCTCCCAACCCGACTGCTGGCGCTACATGGTCGAGGTCCAGGACGCGGGATTGCCGCCAGATCCCACCGGTTACCGCTGACGGCTAAGGATCTGGGGTGGCTGCCCGCGGGTCCTGTCTCCGATTTTGGTCCGTGCGCTTCGGCTTCGTCGGCGACTGCGCCCCGTGCCTGGCGCGGTTTGCGGTGTAGGGCGCGTTCGCTGGTCGACGGCAGGGGCTCCGCGCTCGACTTCGCCTGCAGCGCGCGGACGCAAAATGCGTCGCCACCCGCGGGGGCACGACGTCGATCTCCGTACCAAGGGTTGGAGCGCGTTAGGGAGAGCAGTGGCCTCGAAGGTCGAAACGCTTTGCTCTACGCACAAGAGGCGTCGCGACCTTCGAGGCCATCTCTGCTCAAACGCCGCCGAGGGGGTGGTACGGGACTCAGCGCTGGTCTCCGCGGGTGGCGACGATTTTGCGTTTGCGGCGCAGGCGTAGCGAGCGGAGCGTCCGGGCGGAGCCCCTCCCGTCGATCAACGAAAGCGCCCTCCACCGCGGACCCGCGCCAGGGACGGGGCGGAGTCCCAGCGGAGCCGCGGAGCCGAGCACGCAAACCAAAATCGGAGACAGGACCCGCGGGAAGAGCGGCCGACCTCTAGCCCGGACCTACTCCCACTCGATGGTCCCCGGCGGCTTGGACGTGATGTCCAGGACCACGCGGTTGACCTGCCGAATCTCGTTGATCATCCGCGACGCGACACGCTCCAACAAGTCGTAAGGCAGGCGTGCCCAGTCGGCGGTCATGGCGTCGTCGCTGGTGACGGCTCGGATGACGACGACGTAGCCGTAGGTGCGCTCGTCGCCTTGGACGCCGACGGTGCGGAGGTCTCCGGGGAGGACGCAGAAGGATTGCCAGAGCTCGCGGTAGAGGCCGGCGGAGCGGATCTCCTCTTGGAGGACGAAGTCGGCGTCGCGGAGGATCTCGAGGCGCTCCTTGGTGACCTCGCCGCCGACGATCCGGATGCCGAGGCCGGGGCCGGGGAATGGCTGGCGCCAGACGAGCCGCTCGGGAAGGCCGAGCTCGATGCCGACCTTGCGGACCTCGTCCTTGAAGAGGGCGCGTAGTGGCTCGACGAGCTCGAACTCGAGGTCGTCGGGCAGGCCGCCGACGTTGTGGTGCGACTTGATGGTGGCGGCTCCGGTGCCGCCGCCGGACTCGATGACGTCGGAGTAGAGCGTGCCCTGGACGAGGTAGTCGGCGTCGCCGAGCTTGGCTGCCTCGTCCTCGAAGACGCGGATGAACTCGCCGCCGATCGCCTTGCGCTTGGCCTCGGGATCGGTGATGCCCTCGAGGCGGGCGAGGAAGCGCTCCTCGGCGTCGACGGCGACGAGCGGGACCTTGAAGTGGTCGCGGAAGGCGGAGACGACCTGCTCGGCCTCGTTCTTGCGCATCAGGCCGTGGTCGACGAAGACGCAGGTGAGCTGGTCGCCGATCGCGCGGTGGACGAGCAGCGCGGCGACGGAGGAGTCGACGCCGCCGGAGAGGCCGCAGACGACCTTGCCGTCGCCGACCTGCTCGCGGATGCGGCGGATCTGCTCCTCGGCGACCGAGGCGGCGTTCCAGGACATGTCGCAGCCGCAGATGTCCTCGAGGAAGCGGGTGAGGATCTGGGTGCCGTAGGGCGTGTGAACGACCTCGGGGTGGAACTGGATGCCGTAGAAGCCGCGGGCGGTGTCCTCGAAGGCAGCGACGGGCGACTCGGTCGAGGAGGCGAGCGCGACGGAGCCGGGCGGCGGCTCGTAGACGGTGTCGCGGTGGCTCATCCAGCAGCTCTGCTCGGCCGGCAGCTCGGCGAGCAGGCGGCCGTGCTCCTGAACGGTCAGCTGCGAGCGGCCGAACTCCCCCACCTCAGCCCCCTCGACGCGGCCGCCGAGACTGTGGACCATCGCCTGCATCCCGTAACAGATGCCGAGCACCGGGATACCGAGCTCGAGCAGCGCCGGGTCGAGGCTGGGTGCACCGTCGGCGTACACCGACGCGGGGCCGCCAGAGAGGATCAGCCCCTTCGGCGACCGCTTGCGGATCTCCTCGATGCCGACGTGGTGCGGCAGCAGCTCGCTGAAGACGCCGCACTCGCGCACGCGGCGGGCGATCAGCTGCGAGTACTGACCGCCGTAGTCCAGTACGACGACGGTGTCCGTCGCCGCAGCGACCCCCGCCGGCGCCTCGGGGGTGGTGGCGGGAGTCGCCTCCACCCCTTACTCGACCAGTGCCGGATCGGCGGGTATCGGGCCGGAGCCGTTGGTGACCCCGTCGGCGGCAGGGGCGGCCTTGGCGGCCGACTGGGCGCCCATGCCGATCGCCTGGTCGCGCTGGAGCTGCTTGCCCTCGGTCTGCAGCGACGGGGCGACCATCACTTCAGCGCGGTGGAAGGACGGGATGTCCTCGTAGCCGCAGGTCGCCATCGAGGTGCGCAGGCTGCCCATCAGGTTGAACGTGCCGTCGTTCTCGTGCGCCGGGCCGAGCAGGATCTGCTCGAGCGAGCCGTTTTGGGTCGTCTGGACGCGCGCACCGCGCGGCAGGTCGGGATGGAAGGTCGCCATCCCCCAGTGGTAGCCGTGGCCGGGCGCCTCATAGGCACGGGCGAGCGGCGAGCCGATCATCACCGCGTCAGCACCGCAGGCAAACGCCTTCGAGATGTCACCGCCGTTGCGCATTCCGCCGTCGGCGATCACCTTGACGTACTCGCCGGTCTCGAGCATGTGCTGCGAGCGGGCGGCCGCCACGTCGGCGATCGCCGTCGCCTGAGGCACGCCGATGCCGAGCACACCGCGCGTCGTGCAGGCGGCGCCGGGACCAACGCCGACGAGCACCGCGGCAGCGCCGGTGCGCATCAGGTGAAGACCGGTCGAGTAGGAGGCGCAGCCGCCGACCACCACCGGGACGTCCGGCGGGACTTCCTCGCGGATGAACTCCTTGAGGTTGAGCGGCGGGCGCTCCTCGTCGGTCGAGACGTGCTCGGCAGAGATGACCGTCCCCTGGATGATCAGGACGTCGATCCCGGCCTCGATCGTCGTCTCGTAGTACTCGCGCACCCGCTGCGGGGTCAGCGACGCGGCGCAGACGACGCCCATGTCCTTGATCTCGCGGATCCGCTTGGCGATCAGCTCTTTCTTGACCGGCTCCTGGTAGATCCGCTGCATCTCGGCGGTCGCCTCGTCCTTCTCGAAGCCGCTGATCCGCTCGAGCTGCTCCTCGGCGTCGTCGTAGCGACAGAAGACTCCCTCGAGATTGAGCACGGCGAGGCCGCCGAGACGGCCGATTTCACCCGCGGTACGCGGCGACACGACGCCGTCCATCGCCGAGGCGAGCAGCGGCAGCTCGAAGCGGTAGTTGCCGAGCGTCCAGGTGATGTCGATGTCGTCGGGGTCCCGCGTGCGGCGCGAGGGGACGATGGCAATGTCATCGAAGCCGTAGGCCCTGCGGCCCTTCTTGCCTCGACCGATCTCGATCTCCATGGCGTGAATCCTAGGTTCGACGACGGACGAAACCCGAGGTTACAGACCGGCTAACCGATCTCGAGCGCGGGCGCGTCGAGCGCCTGCAACTCGACCTCGGCGGCCAGTCGGTCGACCTCACGCGGGTCGATCACGCCGGCACCGAAGTGCTGCGTCGACTCGGCGCCGCAGGCGACGCCGAAGCGCAAGCACTCGTCATCGGGCAGGCCGTCGTAGCGACCGGCGACGTAGCCGGCGAGGAAGGCATCGCCGGAGCCGACCGAGGACACCGGCTCGAGCGGCTCGAGCGTCGCGCGTGTCAGCCGGCGCGGGCGCGTCGCGTCGTTCTCGTCGCCGTGGAGCGCGAGGCAGCCATCGGCGAGCGTCACGATCGCCTCGCGGGCGCCGAGCTCGACCATCTCCGGCAGCGCTGTGCGGCGGTCTTCGTCGTCGGAGAACTCGTGGCCGACGAGCTCCTCGGCCTCGTTCTCGTTCGGCGCGATCACGCTCGGCTGGGCGCGCACGGCGAGCCGCAGCGCCTCACCCTCGCAGTCGAGCACCGTGGTGACCCCGAGCCGGCGCAGCTCGCCGACGAGCCGCTCGTAGAGGCCCGGCTCGACCCCACGCGGCAGGCTGCCGCTGAAGACGCACATCGCCGCCCCCTGGGCGAGATAGAGCAGCTTGTCGACGAACAGCTCGAGCTCGGCCTCCGAGACCGACGGGCCACGCTCGTTGATCTCGGTCTGCTCGCCGGAGGTCGGGTCGACGACCGCCGTCGAGGTCCGCGACTCCTCGCGGATCCGGACGAAGTCGCTGAGGATCGCCTCGTCGGTCAGCTGCTCGACGATCCGGCTGCCGGTGTGACCGCCGGCGAACCCGGTCGCGATCACCGGCCGCCCGAGCGACTTCAGCGCGCGCGCCACGTTGAC
>CAMLNW010000210.1 GCA_946481495.1 uncultured Actinomycetes bacterium | reverse complement strand
AGTTGAACGGCTCGCGAAACGGCGGTGCGAACATGACGGTGCCGGCCGGAGCCGCCGAGGGCGAGCCGGCCAACCACGCCACCGGCTGGGGCGCTCAGCTCGGTCGGCTCGTCGACGCCGTCGGCGCGCTTCTCCTGGACCGCGACCGTGCCTGCCCCGCCGCGCTGCTCGCGCCAGGCGGCGACTGCGGCGCCGGTCTCGGCGAGGTCGATCAGCGGATCTCCGGCGACGGAGCTGCCGCCCGCGTCGAGCCGCTCGTTGGTTCCGACCGTGACGTCATCGCCCTTGCCGAGCAGCGTCGCCGAGCCGGTTGCGAAAGCGGTCACGAAGATGCTCCTCGGATCGACCGCGACGCTCGGCGGGCCCACCGCGCCGCGCACGCCGCCGTCGACCAGTCGCGCGCCGCCGAACGCACCGGACGTCTCGGCGAAGATGTCGGGGATCTCGTTGACGAAGATCCGTGTCGCGCCGAGCGCGCCGCCCTGGCCCGGTTGCTGGCGGAAGGCGATCGCGCCCTGACTGAAGCCGCCGACGTCGAGCGCGAAGGCGTCGGCCGGGCCGCGCAGCGGCTGACCGCCGAACTCCGACGGGCTCACCTGGAGCGGGATGCCGACGCTGCTGCCGAATACCCGCCGTGCCCAGACGCGGTCGACGAAGTCGTCACCCGGCTCCTGCCAGGCGACGATCCCCTGGCCCTGCACGTCGATCCCCACCTTTGGTGCGTTGTCGTTCGTCGGCTGGCGCACTGGGATCGCCTGGTTGCGGTCGAGCGGCGTGCCGAACACCGACCAGAGGCGGCCGTTGTAGCGCGCCAGCCGCACGTCGGCACCGATGTAGCCGGGCGGGTTCGCCGGGCTGACGTCGGTGATCGTGCGGTAGACGAGGTAGGCCTGGCCGCCACGCGCCATCGCCAGGTCCGGGTAGGTCGCGGTCGCCTCGCCGACGTTGAAGTCGACCGGAACCGGGTCTTGGAAGCCGCTGGCCCCGGGATCGAGCGTGGCGGAGAACATCCGGTCGCTGTCGGTGCCGAACTCCTGGACCCAGGTGACGATCAGGCGACCGCCGTCGCCGGCGCCGATTCGCGGCCAGCTCGAGTCGAAGCTCTGCCCGCTGTCGACACGCTGTGTCGCGCGCCAGCGGCCGTCGCGGAACTGGGCGGCGAAGACATGGGCCCGGCCGCCGACGCGTTTCAGGTAGACGATCCCGCCGCTGCCGTCCTCGGCCATCGCGGCGTCGCCGATGTCGGTGATGTCGGCGCTCGGGCCGTCGATCGGCTGGACGTCCGAGACGACGGCAGACACCGGCGCGGCGAGGAGGAGGCTGGCGGCAGCGACAGTCACTACGACCGGGAGGCGCATGCCGTCACCCTCGCGTGTGTGGGCTATCGACTTGTGACTAGCAAGTAAAGGGTTTCGTTACCACTTTTTATCCACAAGGTCACTCGCCGTTCACCCACCTTCGAGGGGTCCACCGGACACTGGCGATATGACTCGCAACCGTTCGCTCGCGGTACTAGCCGCGCTAGCCACCACCGCATCCCTGGCCACCGCCGCCTCTGCCGCGGCCAAGTCGACCGTCACGCTCAGCGGCTCGACGTCGGTCGCGCCGCTCGCCAAGGAGCTGGCGAAGGCCTTCGTCGCTCAGCCCGCCTACAAGGGCAAGGTCAAGTTCGTGATCCTCCAGGGCGGCTCCGACATCGGCATCACCGACGCCTCGCGCGGCCGTGTGACGCTCGGCATGTCGTCGCGCGACCCTAAGCCGGCCGATCCAGGCGGAATCGTCTTCAACAAGATCGCCCGCGATGCGGTCTGCGTAGTCACCAACCCGGCGAATCCGATCCCGACGCTGAGCCAGAAGCAGATCCAGGACATCTTCTCCGGCCGGATCCGCAGCTGGAGCCAGGTCCCGGGCGCGCGGGTCTCCGGTCCGATCGACCTCGTCGTCCGCACCGCAGCCTCCGGTACCCAGGACGCGTTCCAGAACATCTTCATGGGCCAGACGCTGCGCGTTGCGGGCAGCGCCACGACGAAGTCGTCGAACGGCCTCCAGGCGCAGACGATCAAGTCGAACCCGAACGCGATCGGCTACGCGTCGTTCAACTTCACCAAGGGACTGTTCGACGTGCCCTACGCCGGCGTGCGCTGCAACCTGCGTACGGCCAAGTCGGGCCAGTACGGCGGCGCGCGTAACTTCTTCCTCGTCAGTCGCGGTGCGCCGCGGGGTGCCGCCAAGGCGTTCATCCGCTTCGCCCGCAACAGCGCGACTGCCAAGCAGATCGTCGCGACCAACTGGGTTCCGCTGCGCTAGTGCCCGCAGACGGGATCGCAACGCGCCAGCCGGGTCACGGGGGGCCCGGCTCGGCCAAGCTCGGCGTCGAGTGGCTGCGACGCTGGCCGGACAGCCGCGTCGAGCGCTTGCTCGGCGCGGTTGCCTGTCTGGTGCTGGTGCTGATCGCCGGCATGGTGATCTTCGTCTTCGCGAAGGCCTGGCCGTCGTTCGCGCACAACGGCCTGAGCTGGTTCACCTCCGGCGGCGACGTCGATCTCCAGCTCGAGGACATCCTCAACTCGCCGGCCAATCCAGACGAGTACGTCTACAAGCTGAACGCTTGGCCGCTGCTGTGGGGGACCTTTGTCGTGACGGCCGGCGCGGTGGCGATCGGGATCGTCTTCTCGCTGTTCGCGGCGATCTTCATCGTCGAGTTCGCCCCGCCGCGGCTCAACAGGCTGCTCGAGCCGGTCGTGCGGCTGCTTGCCGCGGTGCCGTCAGTGATCTACGGACTGATCGGGATCCTCGTGATCGTGCCGTGGGTCGGCGAGCACCTGATCAGCCTCGAGCGCAAGGAGTCGGTGATCCAGGTCGTCCAGCTCGATGGCGCCTGCATCATGGTCGGGATCGCCGTTCTGACAGTGATGATCACGCCGATCATGATCGCGATCGTGGTCGACGCGCTGCGCGCGGTGCCACGCTCGTGGATGGAGGGCGCGGCGGCGCTCGGGGCCAACCGCTGGCGCGTGATGTGGACGGTTGCGGTGCGGACCGCGCGCCCGGCGGTGATCGCGGCGGCGGTGCTCGCGACCGCGCGGGCGCTCGGCGAGGCGATCATGCTGTCGATGGTCGCCGGCTCGGCGAGCTTCGCGCCGAACCCGATCGACGGCATCACCTTCCTGTTCGAGCCGACGCGGCCGCTGGCATCGGCACTGGTCGAGAACGTCGAGGGCATCTCGGTCGTCCCGTTCGGCCAGACGCTCTACGCCTTCGCGGCGATCCTGCTGATCTCGAGCGTCTTCCTGTCGCTTGCCGGCTATGTCGCCAAGCAGCCGCTGCGCAAGTACGGGGTGCGGCCGTGAGCGGGGGCGCGACGCGCGTTGCGACATCGCCGCGCGACACGCCGTCGAGCTGGCCGCTGCTCGACCGCGCCGGCTATTACGCCGCGTGGGCGGCAGGGCTCGCGCTGATCGCGATCGCCGGCTCGATCCTCGTCTACATGGCGGTCAAGGGTGCCCAGTACTTCGACCTCGGACTGCTTACCGAGAGTCCGACGGCGGACTTGGACCAGTCGAAGGCGGGCGGCTTCAAGGACCCGCTGATCGGCACCGCGCTGCTGACCGTGATGGCGGTCGCGATCGCCGCGCCGCTCGGCGTCGCGATCGCGGTTTGGCTGACCGAGTACGGTCGCCCCGCCGGCCTGGCGCGTGCGGTCGAGTCGGGGATCGAGGTCGTCGCCGGAACGCCGAGCATCGTGCTCGCGATCTTCGGCCTGCTGGTCTTCCAGCAGCAGCTGCTGGCGCCGTTCTCGTTCGAGGCTGAGGGCGAGGCGGTCTTCGGCCGCTCGTTCATCGCGGCGGCCTGCATGATGTCGCTGATCGCGCTGCCGCTCGTCGTCGGCGCGACGCGCGAGGCGCTCAACTCGATCCCCGGGCACGTTCGCGAGGCGTCGTACGCGCTCGGCAAGACGAAGGCGGCGACGATCCGGCGCGTGCTGCTGCCCGCCGTGAGGCCTGGGATCGGCACCGGCACCGCGCTTGGGATGGGCCGTGTCGCGGGCGACACGGCGATCGTCATCGTCCTGCTCGGCGGGACGTTGCAGATCACGCGCGGCAGCGACGATGTCTTCGGCCTCTTTCGCGGCACCGGCAGCACGCTCACCAGCTACGTCTACCTCAACTCGCCGGCCGGCGAGGGACAGGCTCCGGAGAAGGCCTACTTCGCGGCGTTCGTCCTGCTGCTGGTCGTCGTCGCACTGAACTTCGCGGTCACACGGATCGCCCGTGGCAAGAAGGAGGCCGCATGGACCCGCTGAGCCCGCCCGAGGAGCGCGACGAGCGCGACGTGATCCTCGTGCCGCCGCCTCCGGTACGGCGGATCCTCGTCGACCGCGAGCCGCAAGTAGTGGCGCCGCCGCCGAACGGCCAGCGGCCGCAGCCGGGCGGCGGCGTGGCGGTCGGTACCTCGCCCGTGCGGCGACCAGACCCCAGCCTCGGCCCGAAGGTCGAGCGGATGCGCGCCGACGACGTGCGGATCGCCTACGGCGCCAAGGAGGCGGTTCGTGGCGTGACGATCCCTGTCCGCCAGGGCGAGGTGCTAGCGCTGATCGGTCCGTCCGGCTGCGGCAAAACGACGCTGCTTCGCTCGTTCAACCGGCTCGTCGAGATCACCCCGACCGCCAGCCGGACCGGCGTCATCTCGCTCGACGGCGAGGACATCGACACGCTCGAGGTGACCGCGCTGCGACGCCGGGTCAGCATGGTCTTCCAGCAGCCGAACCCGTTCCCGACGATGTCGATCTACGACAACG
>CAMLNW010000209.1 GCA_946481495.1 uncultured Actinomycetes bacterium | reverse complement strand
GACCGTCGCCCAGAACAGCTCGGACTCCGGGCCCTCGGGCTCGAGCCTGCGCACCTCGCCCGACGCGAGCAGCAGGTCCATCGACACGACGTGGTCGCCGAAGCTGTTGACCAGGCCGCGGACCTCGATCGCGGGTCGGTCGCCGCGGTAGATCTGCCGGCGGCGCTCTAGCTCCACGGACTCGCGCTCGACGATCGCCTCGATGTCGGCCCGCCGGACGCCGAGTGCGGTGACCGTCTCGAGGTCGACGATCGCGGCGCCGTCCTCGCCGAGTGCGCCGATGCCAAGCTCCGGTCGGCCCGGGGCGCCGAGCTTGCGCACGAGCGCGATGTCGAGCGGGGCGCTGAGCGCTTGGGCGACCTCATAGGCGACAGGAACGCCGCCGCGCGGCAGGGCCACGACGACGGGCACGTCGAGCTCGATCTCCAGCAGCCGCCGCGCCAGCGCCCGTCCGGCGGCGGTGCGATCCGCGAAGCGCTTGGCCGAGGGGTCGAGCGGTCTCACATCAGCCGTATTCCCGATCCGCGAGAGAATCTCCGCGCCGTGTCGATTTCACGTCTGCCCGTTCGTCGTGTGGGTAGAAGGCAACGAACGGAAGGAGCCGTGCAATGCGATTCATGATGCTGATGCTGCCGGGGGGCGGGCTGCAGGAGACGGGCGACTGGGGGCCGCCGCCGGCCGAGGCCGTCGGCGAGATGACGAAGTACAACGAGGAGCTGAGCAAGGCCGGCGTGCTGCTGGCGTTGGACGGGCTCCAGGCGCCTTCGAAGGGCGCTCGCGTCTCGTTCGCCGGGGGCACGAAGAAGATCACCGACGGCCCGTTCGCCGAGGCCAAGGAGATCGTCGGCGGCTACTGGCTGATCGACGTCAAGTCGAAGGACGAGGCGGTCGAGTGGGCGTCGCGCTGTCCGGGCGGCGAGGGCGACGTGATCGAGGTCCGCCAGGTCTTCGAGATGTCGGACTTCCCCGAGGACGTGCAGGCCGCGGCCGAGCTGTCCGAGACCCCGCCCGAGCAGACACAGGCGCGCTAGTAACGATGGCGGGCGATGCCGTTGGTGGCTCGATCGACGCCGTCTGGCGGATCGAGTCGCCGCGGCTGATCGCCGGCCTGGCGCGGTTGACCGGCGACGTCGGCGTCGCCGAGGACCTCGCCCAGGACGCGCTCGTCGCGGCGCTCGAGAAGTGGCCCGAGTCGGGCGTCCCGGACAACCCGGGCGCCTGGCTGATGGCGACCGCCAAGCACCGCGCGATCGACCTCTTCCGCCGTAACGAGCGGCTCGAGCGCAAGCAGGAGGAGCTGGCGCGCGACGTCGGCATCGCGATGGCGATGGACGGCGCCGACCTCGACGCGGCGCTCGACGACGAGATCGGCGACGACCTGCTGGCGCTGATCTTCACCTGCTGTCATCCGGTGCTCTCGACCGACGCACGCGTCACGCTGACGCTGCGGTTGCTCGGCGGCTTGACGACCGAGGAGATCGCGCGCTCGTTCCTGACCGCCGAGCCGACGATCGCCCAGCGGATCGTGCGTGCGAAGCGGACGCTCGGCGCGACCCACGTGCCATTCGAGGTGCCGAGCGGGGAGGAGCTGGCCGAGCGGCTGCCGTCGGTGCTCGGCGTCGTCTACCTGATCTTCAACGAGGGCTACGCGGCGACCGCCGGCGACGACTGGATGCGACCCGGGCTGTGCGACGAGGCGCTGCGGCTCGGTCGCATCCTGGTTGCGCTGGCGCCCGACGAGCCGGACGTCCATGGGCTGCTGGCGCTGATGGAGATCCAGGCGTCGCGGCTGCGCGCTCGCACCGACGCTGCCGGCGAGCCGATCCTGCTGCTCGACCAGGATCGCTCGCGCTGGGATCCGTTGCTAATCCGTCGAGGGTTCGCCGAGCTAGAGCGCGCCCAGCAGCTCGGCGGCGGCCTCGGTCCCTATGCGCTGCAGGCCGCGATCGCCGCTTGTCACGCCCGGGCACGCGTCGCCGACGACACCGACTGGACGACGATCGCCGCGCTCTACGACGCGCTCGCCCAGCTCTCCCCGTCGCCGGTCGTCGAGCTCAACCGCGCCGTAGCCATTTCGATGGCGTTCGGACCGGAGGCCGGCCTCGAGCTCGTCGACCAGCTTCTCGACGAGCCGTCGCTCGCGCGTTACCACCTGCTGCCGAGCGTTCGCGGCGATCTGCTCGCCAAGCTCGGCCGCGATCACGAGGCGCGTATCGAGTTCGAGCGTGCTGCCTCGCTCACCGAGAATGCACGGGAGCGGGCGCTGATGCTCGAACGCGCGTCAGCCAGCGGCGAGCCCGGCTAACCAGCGCCGGAGCGTAGCCGGCTGCGGGCGGTCAGATCTCGACCGGCTGCGCCTCGGCGGCGGCATGTGGCGTGGCTTGCTCGGCGCGCATCGAGATGGCGACGAACAGGGAGGCGAGCAGCAGGCCCGCGGCCGCGACCATCAGCCCGGCGCGGGCGCCGCTGTCGAAGGCGAGGTCGCTGGCCGCGAGCAGGCGGGAGGCGGCGTCGGGTCCGAGCGTGGCGGCGGCGTCCTCGGCGTGGCCGATCGAGCTGCGTGCCGCTTGGCGCACGCCCTCGTCGAAGTCGGCCAACCGGTCACGGATGTCGGCGGCGTAGAGCGCGGCGGAGACCGTGCCGATCGTCGCGATGCCAAGCGCCCCACCGACCTGGCGCGCGAGCTGGTTGGCGGCCGATCCGTCGCCGGCCTTCGCGGCCGGGAGGTCGTTCATGATCGTCGCCGTCGCGGGGATGATCGCGAAGCCGAAGGCGGCGCCGTAGACGAGCATCCCGGCGCAGACGAGCGCGACCGGCGTGTCGTCGGCGAACGGCATTAGGACGAGGCAGCCGACCGCTGCGACGGCCAAGCCGCCGGCGATCGAGGCGCGCGCGCCGAGCCGGCCGAGCATGGGCAGGCGGCGAGCGACCGGGCCGAGAGCGACGCCCAGGCCGACCGGGAACATCGCGACGCCCGCGACGAATGCCGATCGCTCCTGGACGTACTGGAGGTACTGGGGGACGAGGAACATCACGCCGAGGAATGAGGCATAGAGGGCGAGCAGCGCTACGACCCCGGCCGCGACGCGCGGGCGAACGAGGATCCGCACGTCGAGTAGCGGATGGCGGGCGTGCAGCTCGCGCGCGAGGAAGCACGCGCCGCCGGCGATCCCGAGCGCGAGCGCCGCGAGGATCGGCGGCGCGGTCCAGCCCGCGTGCGCGCCTTCGACGAGGAAGAAGACGAGCCCCGTCAGCGCGACGACCGACAGCAGCGCACCCGGGATGTCGAGCGGCGGCGTGTCCGGCTTGCGCGACTCCGGCAGCAGCCGCAGCCCGAACGGGATCGCCAATGCCAGCACCGGCACGTTGACGAAGAAGACACCCGGCCAGCCGACCGCCGCGACCAGCGCGCCGCCGAGCACCGGGCCGAGCGCCATCGCGACCCCGGCCGCCATCGTCCAGATGCCGAGCGCGCGCGGCCGCTCGTCCGGCTCGAACATCACAGTCAGCAGCGACAGCGCCGGCGGCAGGACGAACGCGACGGTCGCGCCCATCAGCACGCGGCCGGCGATCAGCGCGCCGACGCTTGGCGCCAGCGCACAGAGCAGCGAAGCGACGCCGAAGCCGGCCATCCCCAAGAGGAACACCCGCCGCCGGCCGAATCGGTCGGCCACACCACTCGCGACGGCGAGCATCCCGGCGAGCGCCACCAGGAAGCCGTCGAGCACCCACTGCAGCTCGCCGAGCGTCGCGTTCAGGTCACGCGAGATCGCCGGCAGCGCGACGTTGACGATCGTCATGTCGATCGCGCTGATCACCATCGCCGCGCAGACGACAGCGAGCCCGCGCCAGCGCAGCGCAGGGTCCCAAGCCCGCTCGGCGCCGTGCGGCATCGGGGCGTCGTCGAGCCCGCTCACGCCGCCAGGCTACGCGATGAGTCTTGTCCCTTCCGTCAGTCTTGGTGGGCGATGGCATTCGTACCGCCCGCCCGTCACCTGCTGCGCGCGAAGGACCTCGCCGACGCGCGCTACTTCGAGCCGCTCGACGTCGACGACCTCGCGGCGGCGGCCGGGCTGTCGCGTGCGCACTTCAGCCGCGAGTTTCGTCGCACCTTCGGCGAGTCGCCGCACGCCTACCTGCTGACGCGCCGGCTCGAGCGGGCGGCCGCGCTGCTGCGCACCACCGACCGCTCGGTCGCCGACGTTTGCCTGTCGGTCGGCCTGCAGAGCGTCGGCTCGTTCACGACGAGCTTCACGCGCACCTACGGCGTGTCGCCGACCGCCTATCGCGCACAGCATCCACCGGCGTCGCGGCTCGCGCGCGTCCCCGCCTGCGTCGTGCGGTTCTACGCCCGACCGCAACGCAGCACGTTTCGAGAAGACAGCGGCGCGGCAGCGGGCTAGCGTGACCAAACGACCTCCCCAGAGACGCAAAGGAGCCCGAGATGTCATTCAAGATCGCCAACTCCCAGCTGTGGGTCCATGACCAAGACGAGGCGCTGGCCTTCTACACCGAGAAGCTCGGCATGGAGGTCCGCAGTGACGTCACCCTCCCCGAGATGGGCGACTTCCGCTGGCTGACCGTCGGCCCGGCCGGACAGCCTGACTTTGCGATCGTCCTGATGGCGATTCCCGGAGAGCCGGTGATGGACGGCGAGACCGCCACACAGGTCGAGGCGCTGATGGCCAAGGGTTTCGCCGGCACAGTCTTCCTCACCACCGACGACTGCCAAGCCTCCTACGACGAGCTTCGCGCCCGCGGCGTCGAGTTCACCGAGGCGCCCGAGCAGCGCCCCTACGGAATCGACTCCGGCT
>CAMLNW010000208.1 GCA_946481495.1 uncultured Actinomycetes bacterium | reverse complement strand
GATCGTGAACACGGAGCCGCCGAACAGCACGTAGTGGATGTGGGCGACGATGAAGTACGTGTCCGACACGTGGATGTCGACCGGCACGACGGCGAGCATGATGCCGCTGATCCCGCCGAGCGTGAACATCGTGATGAAGCCGAGCGCGAACAGCATCGGCGTCGTCAGATGGATCGCGCCCTTCCAAAGCGTTCCGAGCCAACTGAAGATCTTCACGCCGGTCGGCACGGCGATCAGCATCGTCGTGATCATCATCGGCACGCGCAGCCACGAGAACATGCCCGAGACGAACATGTGGTGCGCCCAGACGGTGAAGCCGAGGATCACGATCGCAACGAGCGAGAAGGCCATCATTCGGTAGCCGAAGACCGGCTTGCGCGCGTGCGTCGAGATGACCTCGCTGACGATCCCGAAGCCCGGCAGCATCATGATGTAGACGGCCGGGTGCGAGTAGAACCAGAAGACGTGCTGGTACATCAGCACGTCGCCGCCCTGCGAGGCCGTGAAGAAGTGCGTGCCGTCGTGAACTGCGCCCAGACCATCAGCGGCATCCGCCAGAAGGTCATCCCCGGCGCGCGCATCGTGATGATCGTGACCAGGAAGTTGAGCGCGGTCGCGATCGACGAGGCGCCGGCGAACTGGACTCCGATCGTGAAGAACTGCTGCCCGATCGGGGTCTCTGTCGACAGCGGGGCGTAGGCGGTCCAGCCGGTGGCGAAGGCGCCGCCCTCGAAGAAGAAGCTGGTGATCATCATCACGCCGGCCGTCGGCAGCAGCCAGAACGACAGTGCGTTCAGGCGCGGGAAGGCCATGTCGGGCGCGCCGATCATCAGCGGCACGACGTAGTTCGCGATCCCGGCGAACACCGGGATGATGAACAGGAAGATCATCAGCGAGGCGTGGACCGAGAACAGCCCGTTGTAGGTGTTCGGATCGACGAACTGCGTCCCGGGCTGGGTCAGCTCGGCGCGGATCAGCATCGCCATCAGCCCGCCGAGGATGAAGAAGAAGAACGTCGTGACGATGTACTGGATGCCGATCACCTTGTGATCGGTGTTGACCTTGAAGTAGTCCTTCCAGGAGGTCGCGCCGTGGCTGGAGTGGTCGTCGGGAACGGTCGGCTTGCCGAGCGCCCAGTCGAACCAGTAGGTGAAGCAGCCGATCGCGACCAGGAAGGCGAGCGGCATGGCGATCAGCGACACCGTGGTGACCGAGGTCCAGTCGACGATCGGGTCCCAGCCGTAGGCGGCACGGATCGCCGCGGTGAGCGCGACGGCGAACCCGAACGCCAGCGGCAGGCTGATCAGGACGCGGTACCAGCCGGGCGCGCGGAACTTGGCGGCGACGCTCACTGAGCCTCCTTGCCCTTGCTCACGGTCAGAAGGTACTCCACCAGCGTGTCGATCTCAGCCGGCGAGAGCTGGCTCGAGTAGTCGCCCGGCATCAGGTCCTTCTGGAAGCCTGGAACGACGAAGGTGTTGGGATCTTCGATCGAGGCCTTGACGTACTCGGCCGGGGTCTGACCCTGCTGCTTGGCGTACTTCGTGGCCTGGGCCGCGAGGTCGTCGAGCTCGGGGCCGGCCGTCCCGGTCGAGCCGGCGTCGGCGAGCGTGTGACAAGCGTTGCAGCCGGTGTCGATGAAGATCTTGCGTCCGGCCGCGACCGGATCCCCGCCGGCGGCGGCCATGCCGCCGTCCTCGTCGCCCTTCTGCTGATCGGCGATCCAGGCGTCGAAGTCCTCGGCCGAGACGACGCGGACCGTCTGGCGCATCGTCGAGTGGCCGATGCCGCACAGCTCGGCGCAGACGACCGGGTAGCTGCCGAGCCGCGTCGGGGTCAGCCGGACGTCGGTCGTGATTCCCGGGACGGCGTCGGACTTGAGCCGGAACTCCGGCACCCAGAAGTCGTGCAGGACGTCCTTGGTGTTGATCTTGAAATGGACCGGACGGTCCTTCGGCAGCACGAGCTGGTTCGACTGCAGCTTGCCCTGCTCGGGGTACTCGAAGCTCCAGGCGAACTGCTGGCCGGTGACGTGGACGACGAGCGTGTCGGCCTTCTTTGCCTCGATGTCGTCGAGGACGATCCAGCCGTAGCCGGCGAGCACGCTGACGATGATCAGCGGGATCGTCACCCAGATGACCTCGAGCCGCGTGTTGCCGTGGATCGGCGTGCCGTCGCGCATGTCGCCGGGCTTGACCCGGAAGGCGTAGACGGAGTAGAGCACTACCGCCATCACGAGCACGAAGACCGGCACCGAGACGATCAGCAGTACGTCGTAGAGGGTGTCGATGTCGCCCGCGGCGGTCGAAGCCTGCGTCGGGAACCAGTCGATCGCGAGCACGATCGCGATGCCGATTGCCGTAGCGGCGATGCTGAGCACGCCGACCCATATCGCTGGTCGCCGATTACGCATCGCTTCCCCCGAAGCTCTTCACGGCGCGCGAGTCTATGCCACCAAGGCGACGTTTGGCCAGGTGGTGGGTCAAGGGTTTGGTCGGACGGGGGGTCGGGGGTAAGATCGAGACGATCGTCACGAGCAACAGGAGGAGCGTCGCGTGGAAGTTCGGGATGGCATGAGCAGCGTGGTTCTCACGGTTGGTCCCCACCACACGTTGCGTGAGGCCGCGCGGGCGATGTCCGAGCGCGAGGTCGGCGCGGCGATTGTTGCCGATCCGGATCAGCCCGGCCCCGGCATCTTCACCGAGCGTGATCTGCTCGACTCGCTCGGCCGCGGCCAGGACCCCGACAGCGAGCGCGTCGGCGATCACCTCTCGTCCGGCCTGACCTTCGCGGCGCCCGACTGGTCGCTCGAGCGGGCCGCCGAGGAGATGGTCCGCGGTGGCTTCCGTCACCTCGTCGTAGTCGACGGCGGCGAGCTCGCCGGCATCGTCTCGATGCGCGACATCGTCCGCTGCTGGGTCACGGAGGGCGCTACCTCGGAGATGCCCGCCAGTTAGTGGGCGTCGTGCTCGAGCGGGAGCTCTGAGATATCGCGGCGGGTGTCGCCGACCCAGCGCAGGATGGCGTAGAGCGTGATCAGCACGCCGGCGCCACAGACGAACCAGTTGATGACTACACCGACGATCGCGAGCGTCAGTCCCAGGGCGACGATCGCCGGGAGGTAGGACGGCCCGGGAAGGTGGATCGCCTCGCCCGGTGGCGGGACCTTGCCGGTCTCTTGGATCTGCTCGGCCATCGCTAGTAGACGAGCCCGACGGCCCAGGAGGCGGCGAAGACGATCAGCGAGATCGCGCCGGCGATCAGGGCCGTGCGGAGGTTGCGGTTGGCGAGTCGGCGGTCCATGAGGCGGCCGTTTCTACCAGATCGAGGGGTGCGCGGGCCGGGCGGACGGCCTTCCCGCGGCAGCAGACGGCATGATCTCGGCGGATGGACGCGCGCGGCGGCATCGACCTCGGTGGAACCAAGATCCAGGCGGTCATCGTGGACGAGCGGCATGAGGTGCTCGGTGAGCAGCGTGGCCCGACGCCGACGGACGGCGGCCCGGCGGACGTGGCGGCGGCGATGGCGGAGACGCTCGCCGGCGCCGCGACGGCAGCTGGGATCGAGACGTCCGATCTGATCGGCGTCGGTGTTGGCTCGCCTGGTGAGATCGACGTCGCGCAGGGAACGGTCACCCAGGCGCGCAACCTGCCGGACTGGGAGGGCTCCTATGCGCTTGGCCCGGAGCTCGGCGAGCTCGTCGGTGCGCCAGTCGAGCTCGGCAACGACGTCAACGTCGCGACGGACGCGGAGGCGGAGCTGGGCGCCGGCAAGGAGTTCAGCTCGATGCTGGGCGTCTTCTGGGGCACCGGCGTCGGCGGCGGGATCGTGCTCGACGACAAGCTGTGGGAGGGCCGGGGCGCGGGCGGCGAGCTCGGCCACGTCGTCGTGCGGATCGGCGGCCGCCACTGTGGTTGCGGTCGGCGCGGCTGCATGGAGGCCTACGCGGGGCGGGCGTCGATGGAGGCGCGGGCGCGCAAGCTCGTCGACGAGGGCCATGACACCAAGCTCTTCCACCTGATGGAGAAGCACGGCCGTGACCGTTTGACGAGCGGGATCTGGTCGCGTGCGCTCGATCGCGACGATGCGCTGGCGCGTGAGATCGTCACCGATGCCGTCGAGGCGCTCGGAGCCGGCGTGGCTTCGGCCGTCAACCTGCTCGACGTCGAGGCGGTGATCATTGGCGGTGGGCTGGGCGTGCGGCTCGGCGAGCCCTACCGCGAGCACATCGAGGCGGCGATGTTGCCGCACCTGTTCAGCGACGACAACCCGCCAGCGGTGCGGCTCGCGGCGCTCGGCGACCTCGGCGGGGCGATCGGTGCCGCGCTGTTGGCGCTACCTGGCCGCCGCGGATCGCTCGATGGCTGATTCCGGCGCCGCGTCCCGGCCGGTGGTGGTCGGGGTCGACGTCGGTGGCACCAAGGTCGCCGCGGCGGTGGTCGACGGGGGCGAGGTCGTCGAGCGGGTTGAGCGGCCGACCGAGATCGCCAGCACCGAGGCGCTGCTCGACGAGATCGCCGCGACCGCACGGGCCGCGGCGGCCCAGGCCGGCGTTGAGCTGCATGCGCTAGGCGCTGGCATCCCGTCGCAGATCGACGCCGCGAGCGGCACCGCGCTCGACAGTGTGAACGTGCCGTTGACCGGTGTTCCGGTCCGCGATGAGCTGGGCAAGCGACTCGGAGTGCCGGTCTTCGTCGACAACGACGCCAACTGCGCGGCGCTCGCCGAGGCGCAGCTCGTGCCGGATCCGCCGGCGCGCGAGCTGGTGATGCTGACGCTTGGCACCGGCGTCGGCGGCGGGATCGTGATCGACGGTCGGATCTTCCGCGGCGCGACCGGTCTCGGGGCAGAGCTCGGTCACATCGTCGT
>CAMLNW010000207.1 GCA_946481495.1 uncultured Actinomycetes bacterium | reverse complement strand
GGCCTCCTCGCGGTGCTCGCCTGCCTCGACGCGATTGCGCTCGTCGCGCTGGGCTCGCGCCCTGCGGCTTGCCATCAGGAGAAGGGCTAGAACTACTACGGCAGCGACGATCAGAACGATCCAGAGCCAGGTGTCCATGGCTTCCTCTGTCGGGTTCGACAACGAGCTACCCGACTACGGCGCGCGAAAACAAGCGATTGCGGATCCGCGACCGCTAGGTGGGCTCGTTATCGAGCGACGCCCAGAGGTAGAGGCAGGCCAGCGTGCGGTAGGGCTGCCAGGGCTTGGCGATCCGCGTCAGCTTGGCGGGGTCGGGCAGCTTGCGCAGGCCGTAAGCGATCTGGGCCGCCTTACGGATCCCGAGGTCGCCGACTGGCAGGACGTCGGGACGGCCGAGGTGGAACATCAGGAACATGTCGATCGTCCACTGACCGAGGCCCTTGACCTCGATCAGCTGCGCGGTGACCTCCTCGTCGGACAGTTCCGGCAGCTGCTCGAGATCGAGCTCGCCGTCCTCGACGTGCTCGGCGAGGTCACGCAGATAGGCTGCTTTGGCGCGCGACAAGCCAACGCCGCGCAGCTCGTCGGGGTCGGTGGCGATCAGCTCGGCCGGGGTCGGAGTGCGGCCGCCGTAGAGGCCGCAGAGGCGGTCGTAGATCGTCCGTGCCGCCTTGACCGACAGCTGCTGGCCGGCAATCGCCCGGACCAGCGACCCGTAGGCATCGTCCGGCCGGCCGCGCCGCCGCTCCTCCTCGTCGAGCGGGCCGTGGTCGGCGACAAGCGCACCGAGGACCGGGTCGCAGGCGGAGAGGTGGTCGAAGGCTTCCATCGTCATGCGGCGGCGCTGCGCCCGTCGAAGTATTCCGCCTCGAGCTCGCCGAGCGGGGTCGAGGGCGGATCGCCGAACATCAGCTCGCGCGCGATCCGGTGCCAGTTCGCCGTCGCGCCGAGCTGACCGAGCACGCCGAGCACCAGGCCCTCCATCCGCCGCGCGAACATCGCCTCCGCCGGCACCGTCCCGCGCCTCATCAGCTCCCAGTGGATCGAACGCGGATCGCCCGAGTCGATCAGCGCCTGGGTCACCACGGCACGGTCGATCGTCAGCTCGCGATCGAGCGCGTACCAGGAGGCGACGTCGAGGAAGTGGGCGAGCACGGGCCCGGACTCGATCTCCGGGTCGTCGGGCGGGTAGTAGCCGGCAGCGACCAGGGCCGCGTGCAGCTCCTCGGCATCGCCCGCCATCCCGGCGTCGAACACGGCGAGCTCGCGCGCCAGGAAGTCGTCGCCGACGCGCTTGGTCATCCCGAAGTCGAGGAACACCACACGCCCGTCGTCCATCAGCCGGTAGTTGCCGGGATGGGGATCGCCCGAGAAGTGGCCGTTGCGGTAGAGCGATCCGAGGAAGAAGCGGAAGACGATCTCGCCGAAGCGGTCCCGGTCGGCGGCCGGCAGCTCACGCACCTGCTCGAAGGGACGGCCGTCGAGCCACTCGCTGACCAGCACACGCTCGCTGCTCAGGGAGGTCACCACCTCCGGGATCACGACGAACGGATGGCCGCGCCAGGCGCGTGCGACGGCTCGCTGCGCCTGCGCCTCCTGCTCGTAATCGAGCTCATCGGTCAGCCGTTCCTTGATCTCCGCGGACGTCGCCTTGACGTCCATCGCCGGCGCGATCCGCTTCGCGACGCGCAGCAGCAAGCCGAGGTTCTGCAAGTCCGAACGGACTGCCTGCGCAACCCCCGGGTACTGGACTTTGACCGCGACCTCGCGTCCGCCGAGCTTGCCGGCGTCCTCGCGCAGCCGCGCGCGGTAGACCTGGCCGATCGAGGCGGCGGCGACGGCATGCTCGTCGAACTCGGCGAAGACGTCGCCGATCCGCTCGCCGAGGCCGTCCTCGATCACCGCGCGCATCTGCTTGAACGACACCTGCGGCGCCGAGTCGCGCAGCTCGCCGAGCTTGGCCTGGATGCGCTCCTGGAACTCGGGCGGGAACGCGCCGGTGTCGATGTAGGAGGCGACCTGGCCGACCTTCATCGCCGCGCCCTTCATGTTCCCGAGCACGTCGAGGATCTGCTCCGCCGCCTGGGCCTGACGGCGAGCGGCGGCCTCACGGCGCTGCTGCTCGCCGCGAGTCAGGTTGGCGGCCTTGGTCGCGTAGTTGCGCGCGGTCTGCCCGCCGGCGAGGCCCGCGACCTTCGCCGTGCGGCGGATGCGGCCGGTCGGAATCGAGCTGTCGTCCTTGCGCGCCACCCTCTGAGACTGTACGGCGCCAGCGCTACGGCGGCGCGAGACGGGATAGCTTTGCCGCGTGCAGACGCCCACGGAGTCGCCCCGCACCACCGAGACGCACACCGCCGCGCGGACGATCTACGGAACGATCCTGGTCACCGCACTGGTCGCCGGGCTGTCGGAGAGCAAGGCGATCGACGCCTGGCAGATCCTCGTCAGCGTCGCCGGCACGGCGATCGTCTTCTGGGCGGCGCACGTCTACTCCGAGGTGCTGTCACAACGGCTGGCAGCCGGTCGCTCGCTGTCGCGGGCGGAGATCGGCCGCGCCGCCGCGGACGAGCTGCCGATGCTCCAGGCAGGCATCCCGGCCGCGATCGCGCTCAGCCTCGCCGCTCTCGGCTTCTACTCGACCGACACCGGCGTGTCGCTCGCGATCGGCTTCGGCGTCGCCTCGCTGTTCGCCTACGGCCTCGTGCTCGCCCACCGCGAGGGAGCGACCCGCCTGCAGACCCTCTCGGTCGCCTGCGTAAACGGCGCCTTCGGACTAGTGATCGTCGCCCTGAAGGCGTTCGTCCACTAGGCCGCTGAGCTGCCGCAGCTTGGGTCCTCGTCCGCGATGCGGAAGGAGGAACCGCAGCCGCACGAAGCGACGACGTTCGGGTTGTTCACCTCGAAGCCGGCGCCCATCATGCTCTCGGTGTAGTCGACCTCGGAGCCGTCGACGTAGCGCAGGCTGGCGGAGTCGACGAGGATCGGGATGCCCTCGTGCTCGAAGACGTTGTCGTCCTCGCGCCGCTCGTCGAGCGCCAGCGCGTACTGGAAGCCGGAGCAGCCGCCGCCGCGCACTCCGATCCGCAACCCGACCTCGCCCTCGGATTCCTGCTGAGCGAGGAACCCCTGGACTTTCTCGGCTGCGATGTTCGAGAGGGTGACCATGCTTCACAAAAGATAGCAACGCCTGTGGCTCGCTAAGGTGCCTGGTCGAATGCCGACGAGTCAAGAGCTGCAACAGCGAATCGAAGCCGCCCTGCCGGGCGCCACAGTGTCCGTCGAGGACACCACCGGCGGCGGCGATCACTTCCGCGCCGAGGTCGTGTCCGACCGCTTCGACGGCTTGACACGAATCCAGCAGCACAAGCTCGTCTACGACGTGTTCGGCGCCGAAGTCGGCGGACCGATCCACGCCCTCTCGATCAAGACTTCGACTCCCGGAGGACCGTCATGACCAACACCGAGATCCGCGAGTTCATCGAGAACGCAATTGCCGAGAACCCGGTGATGCTGTTCATGAAGGGCAGCCCCGAGCAGCCGGCCTGCGGCTTCTCGGCGCGCACCGCAGCCTGCCTGAATGCGCTCGGCGTCCGCTACGCCGCGCTCGACATCCTGCCTGACCAGCGCATCCGCGAGGAGCTCTCCGGGCTCTCCGGCTGGCCGACGATCCCACAGCTGTTCGTCAAGGGCGAGCTGGTCGGCGGCGCCGACATCGTCACCGAGATGTACGAGTCCGGCGAGCTCGCCGAGCTACTCGACGCCGAGCAGCCGGATGATGCCGAGGACGCAGCCGCGCAGTCAGAGGCGCCGGTCGGCAACGGGCGTGTGCCGCTCGAGAATCACCTCGACTGAGCCCACTCCAGGTACTCCACGATGCGGTGCGACTCGTGGACGACCTGGTCGCCGTCGACCAGCACCGGGACGCGATCCTGGTCGGTCAGGTCGATGACCTCGAGGCGGTTGCGACGGCGGTACGGAACACGGACCTCGCCATAGTCGATGCCGAGCCGCTGGAGTTTGCGCGCGACCTTGCCGCAACGGCAGATGTAGTCGGTCGGTGCGTTGCAGCGGTAGAGCACGGCCATGGCGACCTAGGCTAGCGCCGGGCTGGCGGGTAGAGTCCGCCTCGATGCCGGTCTCCGTCGTTACGGACACCACCGGATACCTGCCGCGGGAGCTGGTCGACCGCTACGGGATAACGGAGGTTCCGCTCTATGTCGTCTTCACCGACCGCACGGTCAAGGAGACCGAGATCACCGACTACCCGGCGTTCTTCGAGGAACTGCGGCGCGCGGACAGCCTGCCGAAAACCTCGCAGCCGTCGGTCGGCGACTTCATCGCGGCGTTCGAGCCGCTGCTCGCCCGCGGTGACGAGATCGTCTCGATCCACATCTCCGGCGGTATCTCCGGCACCGTCGACTCGGCTCGTCAAGCCGCTGAGCAGCTCGAGCGCGACGGCCGCGGCGGCGAGCGCGTGCGGATCGTCGACTCCTCGACGGCCGCCGGCGGCCAAGGGATCGTGACGCTCGCGGCGGCCCGCTGCGCACAACTCGGCGGGACGCTCGACGAGGTCGTCGACGCCGCCAATCGCGCCCGTGCCGAGCTGAAGATGTGGTTCGCGATCGGCACGCTCGAGTTCCTCAAGCGCGGTGGCCGGATCGGAGCGGCGAGCGCCTGGATCGGTTCGACGCTGAAGATCAAGCCGATCCTGACCGTCGAGCGCGAGCTGAGCCCGATCGAGCGGGTACGAACGAGCTCGCGGATGTTCGAGCGACTGGTCGACTACGCCCAGCAACGCCACGACTCGGGCGCCGACGCCTGGGTCGTCCAGCACATCGCGGCGCCGGAGCAGGCGGAGCGGCTGGCCGAGCGCTGCCACGA
>CAMLNW010000206.1 GCA_946481495.1 uncultured Actinomycetes bacterium | reverse complement strand
ATCAAGGTCAACCAGATCGGCACGCTCACCGAGACGCTCGAGGCGATCGCGATGGCCCACGACGCCGGCTACACCGCAGTCATGTCGCACCGCTCCGGCGAGACCGAGGACACGACGATCGCCGACCTCGCCGTCGCCACTGGCTGCGGCCAGATCAAGACGGGGGCGCCATCGCGCTCGGATCGCGTCGCGAAGTACAACCAGCTGCTGCGGATCGAGGAGGCGCTCGGCGCGTCCGCCGTCTATCCGGGACGCAGCGTCTTTCGCAGCTGAAGGAGCGCGGGAGCGGGCGTAGAAGGTGGCTCTGATGGCCACCGCTACAGCACGCGCTCCGCGCCGGCGCGCCTCGTCCAACCTGAAGCTGGGCGGGATCCGCTGGGACCGGTTGAGCCGCGTTGCGCTGCTGGCACTACTCGGCGTGATCCTGCTGATGTACGTCTCGCCGGCCAAGCACTGGTGGGAGTCGTCGCGGACGGCGGCGGCCCAGAACGCCGAGCTGCAGCACCTGGAGGCCGAGAACAAGCGGCTGCAGGAGCGCTCGGAGCTTTTGAAGGACCCGGACACGCTCGAGCTCGAGGCGCGCAAGCTCGGGATGACGCGCAGCGACGAGCGAGCGTTCGTCATCCGCAGGCCGTCCGAGTAGCGGCACGCCGCTAACCTCGCCGGCTGTGTCCTATCCAGTCGACCTGGCCCTCGATCAGTGGCGCATGGGGCAGATCCGCGTGATCGGCGATCCCGACCTCGCCGACGCGTCCGACGCCGTGCTGGCCGAGCTGCGCAAGCGGCTCGGCGGTGTGTTCCAGATCACCGAGCTCGCCGACCTCTACGGCGAGGGTACGGACTGGGCGTCAGAGGTCGCTCAGCGCTACGCACAGGGCACAGACTCCAGCTGGGCGATCGATGCCGCATTCGCCCGCTACGCACAGCAGGCTGCCGACTTCGCCGGCGGCCGGATGCAGCGCTTCGAGGAGGAGTAGCCGCTAGGCGTCGTCGCTGCCGGAGCCGAGCCGCTCGATGATGATGCGGTCGGCCTCGACGGTGACCTTGACGGGCCGGTGGCCGGCCCAGTGCTCGGCGTAGACGGCGTCGTCCTGGATGGCAGGATCCAGCCAGAGGCCGTAGCCGTCCTCGCCGTGGTCGAAGGTGCCCTCGAGGCCCTTCTTGGCGCCACCGCGCTTGCGGCCGCGGCCACCGCGACGCCCACGGCGGCGGCGTGACTTGCCCTCGCCGCTGTCGTCGGCCTCGCGATCCTCCGACGACTCGTCGTCCTCCTCGTCGTCGCGCTCGGCCTCGCGTGAGGCCTCCTCCTCGAGTGCGGCGGCGACGAGCGCCTCGTCCTCGGCGCGGAGATCGATCTCCTCCTCGTCGACGCGCGGGCCGAAGAGGTCGGTCTCGACGCCCTCGGTCTCACCCGCCTCCAGGTCGTGCTCCGACTTGAAGTTCGTGACGTCCTTGACGGACACCTCGAGCTGGTGGGCGATCCAGGCATCGGTGCGGCCCTGTCGGACCCACGTGCGGATCTGGTTCAGCTGTGGTTTGAGTGATCGGCGTGCCAAAGCGGCGGGGAGACTAGCGACTTAGCGAAGCAGCCGGCTCTGCCGGATGCGCACGAGGTTCTCCCTCAGCCCGCGACGGAGGCGAGGACCTGGAACATCACCCACGTCACGATGGCCGTCGTAGCGAGGATCGTCGCGATCAGCCCGATGAAGCGGAGCGTGCCGTGCTTGTGCACCTTGTCGACACGCCGCACCCGTGAACGCTGCGCCGCCTCACGCCGTAGACGCTCCCGGCGCTGCACAGAATCGGCGGCCTCCTCGCGGAAGGCCGCCTCGAACTGATGGAGCGACTGACGCATGCGCATCGGAGGAACCCTAGACGTGCGCGCCCTGCTCCGCGCCCTCGTAGACCTCGACGAAGCGCAGGTAGTTGGCCGCGACCTGGTCGGAAGCGTCCTCGCGGGAGATCGATCCGTCGAGGAACCCCTTCAGCGCGTCCCACCAGATCGAGCGCCCGATCGCGAAGCCGACGAAGCCGTCGACCGGCGCCGCTTGGCGCAGCCAGTGGTCAACCTTGGCGTCGCTGGCGCCACGTCCGAGCAACACGCAGACGACGCCGTCGCGACCGTCGCGGCGGGTTACCTGGGCGAGCATCTCGCAGTCGGACCGCTCGTCGACGCCCTCGATCTTCCAGATGTCGACGTCGATGCCGTAGTCCTGGATCGCCTCGATCGCGCCGCGCATCAGGTCGGGGCGGAGCTCGGCGTCGTAGCGGTCGGTGTCGCCGCCGACCGACTCGAGCTGGGCCGGCTCGGCTGGCACCAGCAGCTCGAAGAGGAACTTGCGGTCGTTCTCCTTCAGCCAGTCCGAGAGGCGCTTCAGCTTGGCGAGCTGGGTCTCGTTCATCTCCGGGTCGCCGTCCGGGTTGTAACGGACGAGCACCTTCGAGAAGTCGGGATCGAAGCTCAGGATGTGATCGCCGAACTGGTCGCCGTACTCGAACTCGAAGTCCGGGCGGCCGCTCGCCTCGACCGGCATCGCGAGCTTCAGGCCGCGCGCCTTGGCGTCGGTCGGGATGTCGCCGCCGAACTGCTCGTCGACGAGCGTTCCGCTGGCGGCTGGGTCGGCGCCGCGGTCGGCGGCCTTCGCCATGCCCTCGAAGATCAGGTGCTTCGCGTCCGCGATCGTCGCGGTCTGCTCGGGCGTGGGATCGCCCTCGATGCCGAACATCTTCGTCTGGAAGGACCCGCGGTGGTCGAACGCGAGGATGTACAGCTTGCCGTCGTAGCCGAGGCTCATTTCGGAGTCTTGCCTCCTAGAGGTTTCGTGGACGCTCCAGGATACCCCCGTCCCAGAGCGTTTGCGGGGCCGGTGCGGGGGATACCCTTGCTGCGTGGAGCACCGGTTCACGGGGCCCTCCTACACGCTCGGTGTCGAGGAGGAGCTGATGATCGTCGACGCCGAGACGCTCGATCTGGCCAATTCGATCGAGGGGTTGCTTGCGGACCTCGAGGGCCACGACGCCGCCGGCGAGGTCAAGCCCGAGCTGATGGAGTCGGTCTGCGAGATCGCAACGACGCCTTGTGCGAACGCCAGCGAGATCGGCCTCCAGCTCGGCGAGCTGCGCCGCACGGTGATGGAGGCCGCCAGCCGGCGTGGCTTGGCGATCGGCGCGTCCGGCACCCATCCGTTCGCGATGTGGGAGGACCAGCGGATCGTCTCGCGGCCGCGCTACCGCGAGCTAGTCGCCGGCCTGCAGTGGGTCGCGCGCCAGGAGCTGATCTTCGGCATCCACGTCCACGTCGGCGTCGACGACCCCGACAAGGCGATCCACATCGCCAACGGGATGCGCGTCCATCTGCCGATCCTGCTCGCGCTGTCGGCCAACTCGCCGTTCTGGCGCGCCGACGCGACCGGGCTGCTGTCGTCGCGGACGCCGATCTTCCGCGCCTTCCCGCGCGTCGGCATCCCGCCGCGCTACGAGAACTGGGCCGACTGGGAGCAGCGGATCGACTTCATGGTCCAGAGCAAGGCGATTCCCGACTACACCTACCTCTGGTACGACGTCCGCCCGCACCCGAAGTTCGGCACCGTCGAGGTGCGCGTGATGGACTCGCAGACGCGGCTCGAGCACACGCTCGGCCTGGCGGCGCTCGTCCAGGCGATGGCCAAGGAGCTCGGCGAGCACTTCGAAGCCGGCAAGCAGCTCTCGCGCTACCCGTTCGAGATGCTCGACGAGAACAAGTGGTTCGCCGCCCGCCACGGCCTCGACGGCGAGCTGGTCGACCTGCCGAGCCGCGACCGTGTCAGCACCAAGGCGCTCGCGCGGCGGCTCGTCGACCGCCTGCGCGGCCACGCCGAGGATCTTGGTTCCGGCGACGAACTGGCCGCGATCGAGGACCTGATCGAACACGGCAACGGCGGCGCGCGCCAGCTCGTGGTCTACGCGGCCAATCGAGACCTTCTAGAGGTCGTGGGAGAGATAGTCGCCAAGACCTCGCCGTCGGCTCCACTCGAGAGTTGAGGGCCGCGCTGGCGCGGCCAGTATCTTCAAAGGCACAGTGAGTCAGCCGGACCTCTTCGTGGTATGCCGGAACTGCGGGTCGGAGGTCAGCCCGTATGTGACCGAGTGCCCGTACTGCGGCCAGCGGATTCGCAAGCGGGCGCCGAAGATCGAGCGCGACGAGGAGGGCGACGCGCAGCGCAAGCGCCGTCGCCGTCCACGGCTGCCGCGGCTGCGGCCGGGCGAGATCGAGGGGATCGCGCCGGACACACGGCCGGTCGCGACCGCGCTGCTGATCGGGCTGTCGCTGCTCGTGACGCTCGCGCTGGCGACTAACCAGGTCGCGCTCAACGAGGTCGGCGGGATCTGGCTGCCGCTCGACGACGAGCCCTGGCGCTACGTGACGACGCTGTTCGTCTTCGACAACCTCGGCTACCAGTTCGTCGCGCTGGTCGCCGTCGGCGTCTTCGGCACGATGTTGGAGCGACGCTTCGGCTTCCTGGCGCCGATCGCGGTTTTCCTGCTGGCTGGTGCGGCGGGGGCGGCCGCGGCTGTGGCGGTCGATCTCTCGCCGCCTTTCGTCGACCTAAACGTCGGCTACTGGATCCTCGGCGCCAACGGCGCGGCGCTCGGGCTGCTGACGGCTTGGACGGTCGACGACCGCCGCGCCGCGCGGCGCGGCGACGAGCGCGGCAACGACATGGTCGGCGTCGCGGTGTTCGCGGCGGTTCTGGCGCTGATTCCGTTGGCGGTGCCCGAGGCGAGCCTGGTTGCGGGTGTCGTCGGCGCCGCGGTCGGCGCTCTTCTCGGCCTCGTGCTGCCGTTAGTGTCGCGGCGATGACCGAGCAGACCTACAGCGACGCCGAGCTGGACGCCGCGATCGCGGCGCTGAGCGACCCGGAGCGCTTCAAGGCCGCGGAGGCGCGTGTGATGCGCGCGGCGCCGCAGTTGCAGAAGGTTCTC
>CAMLNW010000205.1 GCA_946481495.1 uncultured Actinomycetes bacterium | reverse complement strand
GCGTCAGAACTACCCCGCCCACGAGGAACAGCGCCCTGCGATTACGCATCTTGTTCAGTGGCCTTCATCCTCTCCCACGCGAACCCTAATCAACACCAGGGGGCGCGTGCGATGCGGTCATACCGCCGGACCAGAGCCACGGGCGTCTTTGTTGCGATAAGCATATGTGCCTAGCGCGCCTGCCTAAACGACAAACGGCGGGTCGACCACGACGGCCGGAGCGGCTTGCGCGCCGATCAGGACTTCATCGTCCGGAGCGGCCTCGCGCCGGATCAGGGCCAATGCGATCGGGCCGTGAACAGGCGAGATGCACGCCGAGCCGATCGTCCCGACCTCGCGCTCGCCGAGCGCGATCGAGTCGCCAGGCACGGCTGGCTCAGACAGGCGCAGGCCGCGCAGATGGCGGTTCGGCTTGCCCTTGTAGTGGAGTCGGGCAACTGTCTCCTGGCCGACGTAGCAGCCCTTGGTGAAGCTGACCGCCCGCTCGTTGAGGCCGGCCTCCTGAGGGATGACGCCGTCGAGCTCGAAGCCGAGCCGCGGGCGGCCGGCTTCGATCCGTAGGCACTCGGCGGCGTCCTCGGACGCCTCGGGAAGATCGAGCCCCGCGCGCGCGGCCGCCGCCTGGCGCTCGCCGCAGATCAGGTCGACGCCGATGTCGGTCGCAACCGCGACTCCGTAGGGGGTGAGGACGTGATCGTGCTCGGTCGCGCCTGGCGCCGGGTCGAGCTGGTCGCGTGCCGCGGGACCGATCAGCGACAGCACGGTGTGATCGTCGGAGAGATCCTTATGACCGACCTGGCGGCCGAGGCTGTAGGTCTCGAAGACGTGGTTGAGCACCGCGCGGCTCGTTCCCTCAGCGTCGACCAGCAGACGATCGGGCGCCAGCCGCAGCACGCGCATGTCGGTGCGGATCTTGCCCTTGTGGTCGAGCAGCGCGGCGTAGCAGCCGCTACCGGGCTCGAGTGCCTCGATGTCGTTGGTCACCTGGCCCTGGAGGAACTCGGCGGCCTCGGCGCCGCTCAGCTCGATGACGGCGCGGCCGGGGCGCGCGACCAATCCGGCCCGCTCGCGCAGCTGCTCGTACTCGTCGGTGGCGATCACCGCTCCGATTCTACGAGGAAGATTTTGAGTCTTGCCTAACTTTTGATTCAATAGGGACGAATGGAAGAGTTGCCGAAGCACAAGATCTCGCGCCGCAGGCTGCTCGGAGGGGCGGCGGCGACGGCAGCCGCGGCGCCGGTCCTGCACGAGCTCGTGCCGCACCAGGTCGTCCACGATCAACTGGCGCGCGCCGCTGGTGCCGACGGGCACGAGGGCCACGGCGCGAGCAGTCCGGCGGGCGCGCACGCCGGCCACGGCGGCCCGAACGCTCACAGCGGCGCGATCGGCAGCGTCGACCCCGCCGTCAACGGCTTCGACCCGCACGCGATCCTGCGCGACTTCGACACCGGCAATGTCAAGCGCGAGGGCGGCCGCACGGTGCGCGAGTTCGAGATCGTCGCCGAAGACCGTGAGATCGAGGTCGCGCCCGGCGTCAAGTTCGCCGCCTGGGCCTACAACGGTCGCGTTCCCGGCCCGACGCTGCGCGCGACCCAGGGCGACCGCGTCCGGATCGTCTTTGTCAACGCCTCCAGCCACCCGCACACGATGCACTTCCATGGCATCCACGTCGCGCGGATGGACGGCGTGCCGCAGACGCCGCCCGGCAACATCGAGCCCGGCCGCTCGTTTACCTACGAGTTCGATGCCGAGCCGGTCGGGCTCCACCTCTATCACTGCCACTCGGTCCCACTCGCCGACCACATCGCCAAGGGCCTCTACGGCGCCTTCATCGTCGACCCCAAGGGCGGCCGTCCGCCCGCCGACGAGCAGGTGATGGTGATGAGCGGCTTCGACACCAACTTCGACCGCGAGAACGAGGTCTACGTCGTCAACGGCATTGCCTTCGCCTACCACGACAAGCCGATCCGCGTGAAGCGCGGCGAGCTGGTGCGGCTCTACATCGTGAACATCCTCGAGTTCGACCTGCTCAACTCGTTCCACGTCCACGCCAACTTCTTCGACTGGTATCCGACCGGAACCAAGCTCGAGCCGCGCGACTTCACCGATACGGTAATCCTCGGCCAGGGCGAGCGCGGGATCGCAGAGCTGCGCTTCCCCTACACCGGCAAGTACATGTTCCACGCCCACGTGAGCGAGTTCGCCGACTTGGGCTGGATGGGCTTCTTCGAGGTGGTCGACTGATGGAGGCCGGGCAGGCAACCGTCGAGCGCGAGCGCGGTGGGCGACTGCCAGCCTGGCTGGCCGGCCTGTTGCCGCTGGCGCTGCTCGGGATCGCGATCGGCCTGTTCGTCGGCTTCGGAGCACCGGGCCTGGAGCGCAACGGGATACCGGTCGAGGAGCTGTCGGTCGAGCGGACGACGCTGCGGCCGGGCGAGATCGAGCTGGTTGTGCGCAACGACGGCCCCGACGCCGTCGCGATCGAGCAAGTGATGGTCAACGACGCCTTCGTCGCCTTCGACCAGACCGCCGGCGAGATCGACCGGCTCGGCGGCGACACGATCACGATCCAGTACCCGTGGATCGAGGGCGAGGCCTACGGCGTCGTGCTGATGACAGCTACCGGCGGCACCGTCGACCACGCGATCGACGTCGCCGCCGAGACGCCGGAGGCCGACGTCGGCTTCTACGGGCTGATGGCGCTCGTCGGGCTATACGTCGGGCTGATCCCCGTCGCGATTGGAATGCTCTGGCTGCCCTGGATCCGCCGGATCGACCCGCGCTGGGTGCAGTTCGTGCTGGCGCTGACCGTCGGTCTGCTCGCCTTCCTCGGCATCGACGCGCTGCTCGAGGGGACCGAGATCGCCGGGACCGGGCCGCAGGCGCTCGGCGGGGCGTCGCTGGTCTTCCTCGGAGCCGGCATCGCCTACCTCGGCTTGGTGGGTGTCGACGGCTGGCTCCGGGGCCGCGGCGAGCGGGCCCAGAAGAGCGGCTCCGGGCCGTGGCGGCTCGCCTTCCTGGTCGCGCTCGGCATCGGCCTGCACAACCTCGGCGAGGGCCTGGCGATCGGCTCCGCCTACGCGATCGGCTCGCTGGCGCTCGGTGCCTCGCTGATCGTCGGCTTCGCCCTGCACAACACGACCGAGGGGCTGGCGATCGTCTCGCCGGTCGCGAAGGGGGGGCAAGCGGCCAAGGCCTCGCTGGCGCGCTTCGCCGGCCTCGGCATCCTCGCCGGAGCACCCGCGATCCTCGGGACGTGGATCGGCGCCTCCGCCTTCAACCCGAGCCTGGCGGCGCTGCTGTTCGGCCTCGGCGCCGGCGCGATCGCGCAGGTGATCGTCCAGATCGCCCCGAGCGTCCGCGATGCCAGCGGAAAGCTGCTCAACCCGCTCGCCGCCGGCGGCATGCTCACCGGTGTCCTGCTGATGTACGCGACTGGGCTGCTGGTGGCGGTCTAGCGAGATGGCCACGCTGCCAGACACCGGAGCGGTCTCGGACGCGGTCCAGGACTACGCCAAGGCGATCTACTCGCTCCAGGAGCGCTCCGACGAGGCGGTCTCGACCTCGGCGCTCGCCGAACGCCTCGACGTTTCGCCCGCATCGGCATCGGCGATGGTCAAGCGGTTGGAGTCGCTCGGCCTGGTCACCCGCCGGCCGTACCACGGCGTCGAGCTCACGCCGGCCGGCCGCCGCGTCGCGCTGGAGGTGATCCGCCACCACCGGCTGCTCGAGCTCTACCTCGCCGAGGCGCTCGGCATGCCGTGGGACCGCGTCCACGAGGAGGCGGAGGTGCTCGAGCACGCGATCTCGCCCGAGCTGTCGGAGCTGATCGCGGCCAAGCTCGGCAACCCGACCCACGACCCGCACGGCGACCCGATCCCAACCGCCGACGGTGAGATCGAGCGCGCCAGCTCACGCCGGCTGGGCGACCTCGAACAGGGCGAGCGCGGGATCTTCGTGCGTGTCTCGGACTCCGATCCGGAGATGTTGCGCTGGCTGTCGGAGCGTGGCATCGCCCCGGGGGACCGTGTCGAGGTGCTCGAGCGCCAGCCGTTCGACGGTCCGCTGCTCGTCCGCTTCGCCTCCGGCGACCACTCGCTTGGCGGCGAGCTCGTGCGGATGATGCGGGTCGAGACGTCCAAGTAGGGTTCTATCCGTGCCCCTCGCCGAGGACTTCCAGCAGGTCGTCGACTCGCTCCCGCCCGACTGGACCGCGCTCGACGTCGACCTGCGGATCGACGATCCCGAGCGCTTCGTCGAGGCGGCGACGCTGTTGACCCAGATCAACGCGATGCCCTACTCGAAACAGGATTGGCACTGGCGGCTGCGCGTCGCCAACCAGTTCGGCCACGCCGCAGCGGCGCCGACCGTGCGCGGCACGCTGGCGCTGCTCGACAGCGAGGGGATCACCGGCGAGCTAGTGTCGCGCGAGGCGCGTTCGGGACGCGTCGAGGTCACCCAGATGTGGGGCCGGCCGGAGTCGGCCCGGCGCGAGTTCCGCGAGCGTCGTCACCAGTAGCGCGCGTGGCACGGGTCGCGCTGCTGTCGCCTGACCTGTTGTTCGGGTCGAAGGTGCAGGGGGCGCTGGAGATCGCCGGGCATACGGTGGCGCGGTTTGCGACCGCTGAGCGGCTGCGGGTGGCGGCGCAGTTCCACGACGTGGTGATCTTCGACCTGACGGCTGAGGGGATCTACGGGGCAAATCTGCTGCATGAGATGCGAGAGCACGGCGAGATCGCAGAGGGAACGCCGACTTTGGGCTACTACTCCCATGTCGACGTCGAGATGCGCTCTAGGGCACTCGACGCGGGGTTCACTCAGGTCGTGCCGCGGTCGCGGATGGCGCGCGAGACCGTTGCGCTGGTCGAGGCGTCGCTAGCTCAGGACTGACGGCGCTGCCCGCGGGTCCTGACCCCGATTTTGGTTTGCGTGCGCGGCTCCGCGGCTCCGCTGGGACTGCGCCCCGTCCCTGGCGCGGTTTGGCGGTGTAGGGCGCGTTCGTTGGTCGACGG
>CAMLNW010000204.1 GCA_946481495.1 uncultured Actinomycetes bacterium | reverse complement strand
GCAGTAACGACGACGGGCCGCTCGAAGGCGGCCCGTCGCGCTGAAGCAGATGTTCCCGCGTCTTAGACGAGGAACGGGATGATCAGGATGGCCACGATGTTGGCGACCTTGATCATCGGGTTGATGGCGGGGCCGGCGGTGTCCTTGTAGGGGTCGCCGACGGTGTCGCCGGTGATCGAGGCCTCGTGGGCCAGCGATCCCTTGCCGCCGAACTCGCCGTCCTCGATCAGCTTCTTGGCGTTGTCCCACGCGCCGCCGCCGGAGGTCATCGAGACCGCGGCGAAGAAGCCGACGACGATGACGCCGATCAGCAGGCCGCCCAGGGCCTGGTAGCTGAGCAGGCCGACGATGACCGGGATGACGATCGGGATCAGGGCCGGCAGGATCATCTCCCGCTGGGCGGCCTTGGTCACGATGCCGACGCACTGGGCGTAGTCCGGCTTCTCGGTGCCGTCCATGATGCCCGGCTTCTCCTGGAACTGACGCCGGACCTCCTCGACCACGCCACCGCCGGCACGGCCGACGGACTCGATCGAAAGCGCCGAGAACAGGTAGACCATCATGCCGCCGATCAGCAGACCGACGAGCACCTCGGGCTGCGAGATGTCGAAGCCCTTGAGGATCTCGAGGTTGCTGTCTGCCTCGACGGTTAGCTCCTCGACGAAGGCTGCGAACAACACGAGCGCCGCGAGCACGGCCGAGCCGATCGCGTAGCCCTTGGTGACGGCCTTGGTGGTGTTGCCGACCGCGTCGAGCGGATCGGTGATGTTGCGGACCTCCTCGGGGAGCTCCGCCATCTCGGCGATGCCGCCGGCGTTGTCGGTGATCGGGCCGAATGCGTCGAGTGCGACGATCAAGCCGGTCAGCGACAGCTGCGCCATCACTGCGACGCCGATGCCGTAGATGCCGGCGAGCTCGTTCGCGACGAGGATGCCGATCGCGATCACAATGGCCGGAGCGGCGGTCGCCTGGAAGCCCTGGGCGAGGCCCTGGATGATGTTCGTTGCGTGACCGGTCACGGACGCCTTCGCGGTGCTGCGCACCGGACGGAAGCGAGTCGAGGTGTAGAAGTCGGTGATCACGAACAGCAGCGCCGTGATGCCGATACCGATCAGGGTGCAGAACCAGATGTCCATACCGGACGGCGCGCCCTCGAGGCCACCGGTCAGCAGGTTCGACGCGTCGGGGATGAAGGACAGGTCGTCCATCAGCCACAGCGACACGGGCAGGAATGCGATCGCCGCGAGGACGCCGGAGACGATCAGGCCCTGGTAGAGGGCCCGCTCGACGTTTCCGGCCTCGCTGCGCACCGCGTAGGTGCCGATGATCGACGCGATGATCGACACGCCGCCGATCACGAGCGGATAGACCGCAACCGCATCGATCTGGTTGAAGGTCAGGACGCCGAGCAGCATGACCGCGACGGCCGTGACCGCGTAGGTCTCGAAGAGGTCGGCAGCCATGCCGGCGCAGTCGCCGACGTTGTCGCCAACGTTGTCCGCGATGACCGCCGGGTTACGAGGATCGTCCTCGGGGATGCCGGCCTCGATCTTGCCAACGATGTCGGCGCCGACATCAGCGGCCTTGGTGAAGATGCCGCCGCCCAGACGGGCGAAGACGGAGATCAGCGAGCCACCGAAGCCGAGGCCGATGAGCGCGTCGATCGCGTCCTTCTGATCGACGTCGAAGAGGCGAAGAATGCCGTAGTAGCCGGCGACGCCGAGCAGCGCCAGGCCGGCGACGAGCATGCCCGTGACCGCGCCGCCCTTGAACGCGACGTTGAGCGCGTTGCCGATGCCGCCGCGCGCCGCCTCGGCGACACGGGCATTGGCGCGCACCGACACGTTCATGCCGATGAAGCCAGCCGCACCGGAGAACGCGCCACCGATCACGAAGCCGATCGCTGTCTCGATGTCGAGCGCGATCGCCAGGATGATCGCCAGAATTACGGCGACGATGCCGATGATCTGGTACTGGCGCTTCAGGTAGGCCTGAGCTCCCTCCTGGACCGCGAAGGAGATCTCTTGCATGCGGTCGTTGCCGGGCGACTTGGCGAGCAGCCAGCGCGTCGTCGCGAGGCCGTAGACGACGGCCGCGGCGGCGCATACGAGCGCAACTAGTACGCCGTGGTCGGTGAGAAAGTCGGTCAAGGGAGTCCTCCGTAGGGATCTTCGGTAGCGGGCTGGCTCGGGGGCCGCGCGCAGGCTGCGCGCGTCATTGCTACAGGTGCAAAAGCCGCCCGGTCGAAAGCGGCGGGCAGTCTATCGGCCGCCCCGGCGAAATGCGGGCTGGTCAGCTTCCGGGTGTCCAGATCTTTGCGCGCGCCTTCGCGCGCTCCGCCTCCTCGGCAGCGACTTTGTCGGCCTCGGGATCGCCCGTCGGTGCCGGTTGGCCTGGCTGGGCGCCCGCCGCGGGCGCCTCGCCGCCGCCCTGCGCCTCGCGTGCAAAGGCCATCTGAAGCTGTGAGAGCGCGGGCGCGATCTGCTCGCTGACCTCGGCGGGCAGCAGCGGCAGCAGCGCCCGTACCGCCTCGATCGCGATCTGCGCCTGGCCGAGGTCGCGCTCCCCCGCGGGGTCCTCGCCGGGCGCCGCGGCTAGACCGAGCCGGCGCGCACCGAGGTTGACGAGCGTCACCGTCGTCTGGACGACGACGTCCTCGACGCGGATGTTGCGCATCTGCTCCTCGAGCGCCGCCTGCAGCTCAGCCTCGGTCGGCTGTCCCTGCGGCGCGCCGGGGTCGGCGCCGGCCGGCGGCTGTCCACTCTGCTCGTTCATGCCCTGACCTCCGGGTTCGCGTATGTGCGGCCCGCCGTCTCGACCTCCGCGGCGAACACCTCCTGCATCGTGGCACCGTCGGCGAGCTGGCGTCGCTGACGCTGCGCCCCGTTCTCGGCCGTGAGCGCCGGCTCGATCCCGAGCGCCGACCGCGCCGGCGCGGTCCACTCGAGCAGCCGCTCGCCGATCGCCGCCGACGGGTACTCCTCGATCGTCGCCAGGTCGAGCATCCTGCCGTCGAGTCCGTAGCGGATCGCGCGCCAGAAGTTCTCCTCGACGAGCCGCGGCGGCGGGTCCTCGAACGGGACGCCAGCGTCGTAGTCGAGCGCCGCCTGGGCGACGCAGGCGACGATCAGGCCCGCGAGCGCGGTCGAAGCGTCCGCGTCGGACTGCGCGTCGCAGATCCGCACCTCGACGGTGCCGTAGGCGTGGTGCGGGCGGACGCTCCACCAGAGCTGGGTGTGCTCAACGATCGAGTTGGTCCGGACAAGCATGTCAACGAAATCGCCGTATGTCTGCCAGTCGCCGAACGGATCGGGGATCCCGCAGCGCGGAAAGCTCTTGGTGAAGATCTGGGTGCGCGCGGTGTGCAGCCCGGAGTCGCGACCGTCGAGGAACGGCGAGTTGGCCGAGATCGCCAGCAGCTCGGGCAGCAACGCCCGCATGCGGTCGCAGACGGCGATCGCGCGATCGGCGCCGCGTACGCCGACGTGAACGTGGAGGCTGAATGTGTTGTTGCGCCAGGCGACGTACTTCAGCCCCTCCTCGACCCGGTGGTAGTGCTCGGTGTCGATGATCCGCTGCTCCTGCCACGGGCTCCAGGGGTGGGTCCCGGTCGCGGCGAGGCGCGCGCCGTGCTCGGCGGCGAGGCGGAACAGCCGACCGCGGGCCTCGCGCTGGGCGGCGACGGCGTCGGCGAGCGTATCGCCACGGCCCGAGCGAATCTCGATCTCCGACTCGATCAGCTCGCCGGCGACTGCCTCGGCCAGCACCGGATCGGTCTGGGCGGCGGACGCCAGCTCGCCGTAGCGCTGCGCGAGCGCGAGGCTCTCCGGATCGAGGATCTGGAACTCCTCCTCGAGTCCGACGGTGAAGTCATCGGAGGCCTCGAAGACCTCGCGCGCGCGGGCCATGTCCAGCATGGTCAGGTCAGGTAGAAGTAGAGCGCGTAGAGCAGGTCGACGGCGGGGCTCGAAGTGTGGACCGTCACCTCGGGCGGCACTTGGAGCAGCGCCTCGGAGTAGTTGAAGAGGATCTTCACGCCGGCTCCGACGAGCACGTCCGCGACTTCCTGGGCGGCGTCCGTCGGCACGGCGATCACGCCGACGACGATCTCGTCGCTGCGGACCGCGTCCTCGAGCTCTTCGATCGGCCGAATCGTCAGCTGATCGCTGATTGCCTTGCCGGCCTTGCCCGGATCGGTGTCGAAGACCGCCACGACGCGGAAGCCGTGGTCGGCGAAGATGTCGGAGCCGGCGATCGCCTGGCCAAGGTGGCCGGCGCCGACGAGAGCGATGTTGTGCTGGCCACTGGTACGCAGGATCTTGCGGATCTGCGACACCAGCGAGTCGACGTTGTAACCGACGCCGCGCTTACCGAACTTGCCGAAGCCGGAGAGGTCGCGGCGGATCTGTGTCGAGTTGACGTGCGTGTAGTCGGCGAGCTCCTGGGAGGAGATCGTCTCCTTGCCCATCTTGCGCGCCTGGGTGAGCACCTGGAGATAGCGCGACAGACGCGCCGCGACGCCTAGCGACAACCGGTCGCGCGCGGCGTCGTCATCTGGTGCTCCTCCGTCGCGCATGGTGGGCTGAACGCTCAAGACTCGGCCACTCTAGCGAGCAGTCGCTCTACTTCAGCGCTGTCAACACGTAGTTCACACGCCTCCTGCCCATCGACGGCGACGACCGGTATCCGCTCGCCGTACGCGCGGTGCAGACGTGGGTCGAGCGAGACGTCGACCTCCTCGAGCTGAAAGCGATGCCGCTCGCCAAGCTCGCGCACCGCGGCCCGGGCGTCGTCGCAGAGGCAACAGCCCGGCTTGCCATAGAGGGTGACCGTCGCCATCGTCCCCACGTCTTACTCCAGCCTGGCAGCCGCGTCGAGGGCCAGATAGCCCGGATAAGAGACCGCGGGCGTGAAGCGTGGCGACCTGGTGGGCATCCACCTCGAGCGCTCGACCGAGATGGTCGCGGGCTTGCTTCTCGTCGAGTTCTTCGATGGCTCCGACGAGCCCGCCGCCCGCGTTGTTGACAACGACGTCAATGCCTCCGAAGGC
>CAMLNW010000203.1 GCA_946481495.1 uncultured Actinomycetes bacterium | reverse complement strand
TAGAAGACCTCGACGCCCTCGACGCCCGCCTCCTTGAAGCGGTCGATCAGCGCCAGCACCTCGTCGTCGTCCTTGACGTCCCAGAACGGGTGCGCCCAGACGGCGATGCCGCCGGCGTCGTGGATCCAGCCGATCGCCTCGGCGACTGTCGGGTGCGAGCGCGCGACATAGCCGGGCGTGCCCTGGATCAGGTAGGCGGGGATGAACGACGAGACGTCGCCATGGCCCTCGTCGGCGAGCCGCTCGGCGTTCGCCGGGTGGGCGAGCACGCCGGCCGCGAGGTGGGGGCGGCCGACCGGCTTGCCGGCGGCGCGGCGGGCGTCGACCGGGCTCTGGTCGATCTCGAAGCCGAGCTCCTGGAGCCGCTCCGACATCGCGTCGGCGCGCCGCTCGCGGTCGCCGCGCGCGTCGAGCAGCCGCTCCTGGAGAACCGGGTCGCTCTGGTCGACGCCGTAGCCGAGCACGTGCATGTCCTCGTAGGGGCCGTCGACGGCCGAGATCTCGGTCGCTGTGACGATCGGCACACCGTGCTCGCGACCGGCGGCGAGCGCCTCGTCGACGCCGTCGACGGTGTCGTGGTCGGTCAGCGCCAGCAGCTCGACGCCGGCGGCCGCCGCGTTGGCGACCACCTCCGCGGTCGGCAGCTCGCCGTCGGAGTGGATGGAATGCGATTGGAGATCGAAAGTGGGAGCGGTCACGGGCGGCGACAATACATGCGGCGGTCGGACCACCCTCGGCCGCCGACCGCCGCTTCGCGCCTGCGCGACGGCTAGTCTGCGCCCTCGCATATGGCCCTCCAACCTCGATTGACTCGGCGGCGTGCGCTGCAGGCCGGCGGCGCCGGAGCGCTCGCGCTCGGCCTCGGTGCCTGCAACGACGAGCTCGAGCCGCAGATCAGCCACGCCGAGGACGCGCCGAACGTCGTGATGATCCTGACCGACAGCACGCGCCGGGACTTCGTCAGCGCCTACGCCGGTCACGACGAGCTGGCCGACACGCCGAACATCGACGCGCTCGCGAAGCAGTCGCTGCTGTTTGACCACGCGGTGCCAGAGGCGATGCCGACCGGCTGCGTCCGCCGCGCTCTGATCACCGGCATGCGTTCGTTCCCGTTCCGCAACTGGCAGGTGACGCCGAAGCTGCCCGCCGAGCCGGGCTGGAACGACATCTACCCGTACCAGCCGATGTTCACCGAGGTGATGTCGGAGGCGGGGATCGACACCGCCTATGTGACCGACAACCCGTTCCTCGTCGGCCCGCGCTTCACCAACTTCCGCCGCACGCTGAACATGGCGCGGCCGGACTACTCGCAGGCCTCCTACCGCGCCTTCAACCGGCCGTTCAAGCGGCCGGCGGCGCGCAGCCAGATCGAGCGCTACCTGTTCCCGAAGCTGACCGGTCGCCGCCCTCGATCGCGTCGGCGGCGTCCGGCGGCTCAGCCCCGCGGAGGTCCAGCGGCTGCGCGAGTACGTCGGCTGGAACAACCTCTACCGCCGCCGCGAGAGCGACTACTCGGCCGCGCGCGTGCTGCGCAGCGCCATGGACGTCCTCGACGAGCTCAAGGACAAGCAGCCGTTCTTCCTCGGCGTCGACGCCTTCGACCCGCACGAGTCGCTCGACCCACCGCGCGTCTACATGTCGAAGTACGCGCGGGTGATGGGCTCGGAGAAGCAGGGGATCATCCCGATCCAGCCCTGGGACACGCCCTACAGCCGTGTCTTCGACCTCGGCATCGACGAGGAGACGGTCGAGCGCGTGCGCCAGCTCTACGCCGCCGAGCTGACCTTCGTCGACCGCTGGATCGGCCGTCTGCTGAACAAGATGGACGATCTCGGGCTGATGGACAACACCGCGGTCATGTACTTCAGTGATCACGGCCTGACGCTCGGCGAGTACGGGCTGCTCGGCAAGCACGCCGCATACCCGAACTGGCCGATGTACCGGGTGCCGTACATGATCCGTGAGCCGGGCGGCAAGAAGCTCGCCGGCGAGAAGAGCCAGTACTTCGCCTCGACCCACGACGTCGCCTCGACGCTGCTCGGCTTCCAGGGCATCCGCGCTCCGGGCCTGATGGACGGCGAGGACCTATCGCGGTTGTTCGAGGGCAAGCAGCCCTATGAGGAGCGGCCCTACTTCACTGCCTGTTACGCCCGCTACCTGATCTGCGGCGACGGTCGCTGGGTGCTGATTGCACACAGCGAGAAGCGGCGGATCCGTCTCTTCGACACCCAGGCAGATCCGGAGGAGGTCGTCAACCTCGCCGACCAGAACCCGGAGATCGTCGAGCGGCTCTGGGCGGTGCTCGAGCAGGAGGCCGGGGGCACCCTGCCGCAGTTCGGCGACGAGGCGGTGATGGGCGGATGAGCAAGCGGCTGACGCGGCGCGGCCTGCTCGGCCGCGGCGGCGCGGTCGCGGGCAGCGCGGCACTCGGCGGGCTCGCCGCCGGCGCTCTGACGGCCACCGCCGCCCAGGCCCAGGACGACGAGGACAAGCCGAACGTCCTGTTGATCGTCGCGAGCGGCATTCGCGCCGACAGCGTCGGCGCCTTCGATGGCGCCTTCGACGACAACCAGGTTGCGAACACGCCGAACCTCGACGACCTCGCCGGCGACTCGCTGCGCTTCGAGCGCGCGGTGCCGGAGGCGATGCCGGCGGTGATCTCGCGCCGCGCGCTGGTCACCGGCAAGCGGTCGTTCCCGTATCGCGAGTGGCAGCGCCGCGACGGCTTCGCTCCTGTCCCCGGTTGGAACCCCGTCTATATCCGTCAGCCGCTGATCAAGGAGGCGCTCGAGAGCGAGGGCGTCGAGACGGTCTGGGTCACCGACAACCCGTTCTTCTCCGGGCCGCGCTATGACGACTGGGTCGAGCGGACGACCGAGGTCGATCCCGACGACTACCCGGCGCCGCCCGATCATGGCGAGACGACGCTCGGCCGCGAGCAGACCCAGCGCGAGGTCGAGCGCTATCTGGTCGGCAGCATCGAGCGCAGCGCGGAGGCGATGGATCGCGCGGTGACGGTTGGTGAGCGCCAGCTCGAGCGCCTCGACCGCAGCGGCAAGCAGTTCTTCCTCGCGGTGGACGCCTTCGATCCCGCCGAGGCGTTCTACGCGCCGCGCGCCTGGACGCGCAACCTCGAGGTCGACCCGAGTCTCGGCGCGCCGTTGAAGCGGCGCGATTGGATCGTCCCGGCCGACATCGGCGACGAGACGGTGAAGCTCGCTCGCGACGCCTACATGAAGGGGGTCGAGCAGGTCGACGGTGCGGTCGGGCGGCTGCTTGACAAGCTCGACGACCTCGGGCTCGCCGACAACACCGTCGTCTGGTTCGTCAGTGACGGCGGCACGATGCTCGGCGAGCACGGCTGGATCGGCCGCGGCGCGCCCGGGACCTACAAGCACGCCTACTTCGTGCCGTTCCTGCTGCGCGATCCGAAGGGCCGGCGCTCCGGGAACTTCAGCTACTACTACGCCTCGACTCACGACGTGGCGCCGACGCTGCTGTCGATGATGGGCATCGACCGTCCGGGCCGGATGGACGGCGAGGACCTGACCGCGCTGCTCGACGACGAGGATCCGCCGAAGCGGACGGCGTTCATGTGCGCATCGATCACCAAGATCGCCGTCGGCGACCCGCGCTGGCTGATGCTGATGGACATGGAGGGGGATGAGCGCGAGCTGCACGACTTCGACAACGAGGACTCCGACAACGAGGACGACGACGAGGAGAACGTGGTGCGCAAGCACCCGCCCGTGATCGCCGCGCTCGAGAAGGTGCCGCTCGCGGCGGCCCAGGGGACCTACCCGAACTTCGGTGACGACGGTCCGATCCGTCCCGACCCCGAGGACGACGACGCCGACGACGACGGCATCGAGGACTCCGACGAGACCAGCAGCCAGGAGGCCGGCGAGACCCGCGATGCCGACCGCGACGACCTCGACTTCGATCAGGTCGGCACCCAAGACCCGAACGCCACTGACATCCCGGATTCCGCCGCGCCGCCGTCCGATACGACGACCACGCCGGCGCCCGCTCCGAATCAGTAGTCACCGCGCTCGGCTGCGGGTTTCCACGTACTCCAATCCGCATTCAGACGCGATGCGGGCGGCAAAAACGTCGCCTACGCTGGGTGCAGATGGCCGCCTCGTTAGCTCAAATGACGCAATCTCGGCCAGCGGCCCGGTTGCGGGCCGACCATCCTCTTGCGGCAGAGAGCTCGCAGGTCTCCGACGGGGCGGTCATCGAGCGCCTGGCACGCATGCGGACCGCGTGTCAGGCGCTCGCCTTGGAGCTCGCCGGAACGCGTCGCGAGCTGAAGTCGGTCCAGACCGAACTCCGCCGCCTGAAGCGCCGCCACGGCGAGGACTGACCGCGAAGCGACGCCCGATGGAGGGGCGAGCGCAAACCCGCTTGGGTGCTAGTCTCGCTGCCTCCTGGCGGATGTAGCTCAGCTGGTAGAGCTCTCGGTTGTGGTCCGAGCGGTCGCGGGTTCGAGTCCCGTCATTCGCCCCTCATGAGCGACGCGATCGGTGAGGTGCTGTCGTTTGCGGTCGCGGCCGGGTTGAGCCCGATTCCGATCGTCGGCGTCGTGCTGATGTTGGGCTCGCCGCGGGGTCGGGTGAACGGGCTGGCGTTCGTCGTCGGCTGGGTCGGCCTGCTGGCGCCGATCGTGTGGGCCTCGTGGCTCACGGTGATCAGCGTGTTGTGGCTGGTGCGCGAAGGGGTCGGATTGACGCTCGCCCGGAAGGCGGCCGCCTGATGTGCATCGTGACAGAGTGCGGCTGCGCAAAGTCCAGCTCAGGCAGCGTCTGGGAGACGATTGGCGGCCTGATCATCGGGTTCGTCGTTGGCCTGGTCTGGCTGGTTCGGCGCGTCGTGGTCCCGCTTGTGCAGCATGTCGTGGCCCCGGTCGCCCTGGTCGCCGCGATGTTGGCCTGGCGTTGGCTGTCAGGTGCCCCGTTGACCGGCCGCACGCGGACCGCGACGTTCTGGCGCGGCTCGACCCCGCCGACCCGCCCGGTGCGCTGGTTCGTCCCGCGGATCAACTGGGCGTGCT
>CAMLNW010000202.1 GCA_946481495.1 uncultured Actinomycetes bacterium | reverse complement strand
TCGGGGTAGCGCGCCATCAGCGCCTCGATCCGCTCGCGCAGCGCCGCCGGGACCTCGGCCTCCGAGACTTCGGGGATCGTCGCCGGGGGCTTGTCGAGATCGACCGCCTCGTCCCAGCCGAGCGGGATCAGGCGACGGTCTGTCCTGCCGTTGTTAGTAACGCGCGCGCTCACCGGTCGATCCCCCCGAGGATCGGGTCGAGCATCGCTACGTTGGCGATCATGTCGGCGAGCAGGCCGCCCTCGCTCATCTCGGCGAGCGCCTGCAGGTTGACGAAGCTGGGGTCGCGTACGTGGACGCGTGCCGGCTTCGCCGAGCCGTCGGCGAGGATGTAGCAACCGAGCTCGCCGCGCGGCGACTCGACCGCCTCGTAGGCCTCGCCGGCTGGCACGCGGAAGCCCTCGGTGACGAGCTTGAAGTGGTGGATCAGCGCCTCCATCGACGTCGCCAGCTCGTGCCGCGGCGGCAGCACGACCTTGCGGTTGGTCGTGATGAACGGCCCCTCCGGCAGGCCGTCGAGCGCCTGCTCGACGATCTTGCACGACTCGCGCATCTCGGCCATTCGGACGCGGTAGCGGTCGTAGCAGTCGCCGATCGTGCCGACCGGGATCTTGAAGTCGAAGTCCTCGTAGGAGGAGTAGGGGTCCGCCTTGCGCAGGTCCCAGGGATCGCCGGCTGCACGCAGCAGCGGACCGGTGACGCCGAGCTCGAGCAACCGCTCCTTCGGCACCGCGCCGACGTTCTTCATCCGCTGCAGCCAGATCTCGTTCTTGTCGAGCAGCGCCTCGTACTGGTCGATCCGCGCCGGGAACAGCGCCAGGAACTCGCGGCACTTCTGCTCCCAGCCGGGCGGGATGTCGTCGATCACGCCGCCGACCTGGAAGTAGCGCGTGTGCATCCGCTGGCCGGTCGACATCTCGAACAGGTCGAGGATGTGGTCGCGCTCGCGCAGGCCCCACCAGAGCATCGTGATCGCGCCGATGTCGAGCGCCGAGGTGCCGAGCCAGAACAGGTGGCTGGCGATCCGGTTGAGCTCGAGGTGGATCACGCGCAGGTACTGGGCCCGCTTCGGCACCTCCTCCTCGAGCAGCGTCTCGACGGTGCTGCAGTAGGACATCGCGTTGGCGAAGTAGGCGAGGTAGTCCATCCGCTCGACGAACGTGATCGCCTTCCAGTACTGCTGGGTCTCCATCGACTTCTCGATGCCGGTGTGGACGTAGCCGATGATCGGCTTGACCTCGCGCACCGTCTCGCCCTCGAGCGTGCAGAGCAGGCGCAGCACGCCGTGGGTCGCCGGGTGGTGCGGCCCGAGGTTGAGCGTGAAGAGCTCGGTCTCCGGCTCGAGCTCGGCGGTTGACGCCGCCGCGCCGTGGGCGACGCGCTCCAGCGTGACCGACTTCTCACGCTCGCGATACGGCGCTGCGAGCGGGTCCGGCGTCGCCGGCTGATTCGGCTCGTCACTCATACCAGCGCGGGAGCTTGTGCTCGTTGTGGGTGAACAGGACCGGCTCGCCGCCGACCGGGAAGTCGCGCCGCTGCGGATGGCCCTCGTAGTCCTCGGGCATCAGGATGCGTCGCGGGTCCGGGTGGCCGTCGAACAGCACGCCGAACATGTCGTAGACCTCGCGCTCCTGGTGGTTCGCGGTCGGGAAGATGTCGACGACGCTCGGCACGACCGGGTCCTCGACCGTCACGCGCGTCTTCACGCCAAGTCGCTCGACCCTCGCGCGCGAGAGCAGCTGGTAGTGGACGCCGAGCCGCGGCTGCTCGGGCAGGTAGTCGACGCCGTGCAGGCTGGCGAGGAACTCGTACGGCTGCTCGTCCGCGTCGCGCAGGTAGGCGAGCACGTCGCGCACGCGCGCGGGAGCCACCTCGAGCATCGCCTGCTCGTGGGCGTAGTGGGTGCCGAGCACCGCCTCGTCGGCGACGGCGGCGCGGACGCGCTGGGCGATCGACTCGAGCCCGGCAGCGTCAGGCACTGCTCTCCTCGGTTCCCTCCGCCTGGTACCGCTCGCGCCAGCCGAGCGACGGGTCCTGCGTGATCTTGTCCTGCAGCTTGTTGATCCCGTACATCAGCGCCTCCGGCCGCGGCGGACAGCCGGGGATGTAGACGTCGACCGGCAGGAACTTGTCGGCGCCGGCGACGACCGCGTAGTTGTTGAACATGCCGGCGCTCGACGAGCAGGCGCCCATCGCGATCACCCACTTCGGCTCCAGCATCTGGTCGTAGATGCGGCGGATGACCGGCGCCATCTTGATCGACACGCGGCCGGACAGGATGATCATGTCGGCCTGGCGCGGGGAGGCGCGCACGACCTCGGCGCCGAAGCGCGAGATGTCGTTGCGCGGCGAGCCGATCACGGTGATCATCTCGATCGCGCAGCAGGCGAGGCCGAAGCCGAGCGGCCAGCAGGCGTTGCGGCGCGCCCAGTTCTGGGCCTTCTCGAGCGTCGTCAGCATCACGCGCTCCTCGACGTACTCGTCGAGTGCGCGTCCGTCGAGGTCGCCGCGCAGCATCTGCTGGGCGGAGAGCTGCTTGGCCCGGAACGCCTCCGGCGACTCGATGGGCGCTGCAGGGGTCCGCGTTATTTCCACTCGAGCGCTCCCCTCCGCCAGACGTACCCGAAGGCAACGAACAGCAGCGCGATGAAGAGCGCCGTCTCGACCAGCGCGAAGAGGCCGACCGCCTCGAGCTGGACGGCGATCGGGTAGAGGAAGACGACCTCGATGTCGAACAGGATGAACAGCATCGCGATCAGGTAGAAGCTGATTCCGAAGCGGAAGCTCTTCTGGACGTCCGAAGGCAACCCACACTCATAGGGCTCGCCCTTGGTCTTGTTCGGGCGTCGTGGACCGAGGACGTTGTTCGCCACGGTGAAGACGGTGCCGACGGTGATTCCGAGGGCGAGGAAGACGAGGGCGGGGAGGTAAGCGCTGAGCACTGGGGCACGGATGTATAACGAGGTTTGTGCGGAGTTGCTACATAGTGCGAAAGTGCGCTAACGAGGGGGGCTTCTGAGCCAGGTACACATGGTGGTTGGGATCGCGGTGCTGGCGACCAATGGGGTCGCTGGCGTGTGGGGCGCCGTGGCCTGGCTGCGCAAGGACCCGTCGGTCTGGTTCTGGTACCTGTTGCGTGTCGCGCAGGCGTCGGTGGTGATCCAGGCGCTGATCGGCTTCGGCCTGCTGGCTCAGGGCATGCGCGCGCCCGACAGCCTGCACGCCGTCTACGGCGTCGCCCCGCTGGCGATCACCTTGTTCAGCGAGGGAATGCGCGTTGGCGTCGCCCAGCGCGAGCTAGAGGATGTCGACATCGACGGCATCGACCGCGCTGAGCAGATCGTGATCGCACGCAAGGTCGCGCTCGCCGAGATGGGCGTGATGACGATCGGGGTGCTGATGATCCTGACGCTGGCTTTGCGCGCATACCAGACCGGTTCCTGAGCAATTCTCGAGCACTCCGTAACTCCCGCCCCGATGGTTCGTTAGGTAGATCAATGGGAAAGCTTGCGTCAACGCCGACCGATCTCGTGTTCGAGGAGCAATCGATGACGATCGACGCTGATCCCGAGCGCCTCGGTGAGGCGCGTGAGTGGGCGCATCGCGCAGCCAGCCAGGCTGGTCTCGACGAGTCCGACTGCTACCAGGTCAAATTGGCGATCAGCGAGGTCGTCGCCAACGCGATCCAGCATGGGTCGAAGAACAGTGGCGACCAGATCGGCATCGCCGCCTTCGAGGCTGACGGCTCGCTGATCTTCGAAGTGCGCGACAACGGCACCTTCGAGGCGCCGCTGAACCGGGCCACGGTCGACGACGAGAGCGGCCGCGGTCTCGAGCTGGTGACGCTGATGATGGACGAGGTCCACATCAGCTCGACCGGCGAGGGCAGCCTGATGCGCTTCTCGAAGTCGCTTTCCTAGCGAACGCGCAGAGTGCCGTGCATGCCCTTCTCGTCGTGGTCGGCGACGGTGCAGATGAAGCGGTAGTCACCCGGCGGGAGGTCGACGGTCAGGCCGCGCTCCTGGCCGGCGGGGAAGCTGCGTAGCCGTCCGACGACGTTGTCGCCATCGAGGATCTCGATGTTGTGGGCGAGTGTGCCGCGGTTGTCGAGCTCGATCCGCTGACGCGTCCCTCTGGGCGGCGCTCCCTTGACTGTTACGCGATTGGGAGAGAAGACGTACTCCTTCGCCTTGACCGTCAACGGCTGTCCCGCGGCGACCGTCGCGGGCAGGTCCGGCGGTTCGTTCGAGCCGCCGCATCCGACCACTCCGAGCAGTGCTCCAACGAGGCAGAGAGTCCGTCCGAGGGGCATCGTCATGGGGCGGCGGATACTATGCGCCCGCCGTGACGCGCCCCACCACTCGCATTCGCGCCCGCCGAGGCCTCTACGCAGTCGCTGTCGCCGCCCTTCTGGGCGTCTCCGGCTGCGCCCAGGGCGAGATCGACGTCGATCAGGCGAATGAGCAGGGCGCGGTGCTCTTCAACGAGCGCTGCTCCGGCTGCCACACCCTCGACCGCGCGAACTCCTACGGTTCGAAGCCCGAGGGTCAGCTAGCCGGCGGCGAGCGCACCAACGGCCCGAACTTCAACGTCCGCAAGGTCAACAAGGACGACGCGCTGTTCGCGATCCGCAACGGCGGCTTCTCTGGCGCGATCATGCCGGCGAACGTCGTCGTCGGCGAGGACGCCGAGAAGGTCGCCGAGTTCCTCGACAAGTATTCCGGCGCTGACGCCGGCGAGGGCACCGACGTGCAGTCCTCCGGCCAGCAGGCCGACTGATCGTGCTTGCCCGCCCGGCCGCGGCCGTTCGACCGATTCTCTAACCGCCGCCGGCATGCTCGACCTGAAGGCGATCCGCTCCGCTCCCGACGAGGCGCGGGCAGCGCTCGCGCGCCGCGGTGACGGATCCGACGAGCGCTTGGCGCGGGTGCTGGAGCTCGACGAGCGGCGGCGGGCGATCCTGCCGGAGCTCGAGGGACTGCGCGCCGAGAAGAACGCGGCGAGCAAGCAGATCGGCGAGTTGCAGCGCGGCGCCCGGGGAGTCGCCGCGCCGGTGCTCGGGGTGG
>CAMLNW010000201.1 GCA_946481495.1 uncultured Actinomycetes bacterium | reverse complement strand
CCCCCACCTCCCGGGCCACTCGTTCCACAGCCACACCCGCCTATACGTCGCGCTCCAAGTCGGATCGTTCTCTAGGAACCATTTCGCGAGCCGCTCAAAGTCCTTGCCATCTCCGCTCAAAGTCGGAAGGAGGCTGTCTAGAGACGATGCCTGGCTGATCGGCATCCGAGGGACATTACGTGCCGGACCGGCGTCTGCCCAGGCGAGCCGCGTATACGACCGGCTCCGTCAAACCCAAGCGCCACGCTTCAGTCTGAGCGCTGGAGATATGACTGCAAGCAAGGCTCCACGGGATGGCCTTCCGCGGGACACGAGGCGGGAGGAACCTCGTGCCCGCGAGAAGCGGTTAGACGGATTCCGTCGGCGGTGAGTGGAGCTCAACGATCTCGGCCGCATGACCGACGAGCTCGGCGAGCATCTGAGCCAGCACGCCGCGATCGGTGACGGCCGCACGGGCGAAGCCCGCGATCACATCGGCGAGCCATGCCTCGGCGGTCTCGGTGCCGAACTGCTCGGCCAGACAGACCAGGCATCTGTCGCTTTCGACCTCCGGGGTCAGGGGGCCACGGCAATCTGCGCAGATCGTCGGCGGGCCGTCCGACTCGTCAGCGCGTTCTTCATTGCGGCGATCAAGCCAAGCCCGAAACTCCGGGCGATCCAGCAGGGGCATCTCGGTACCTCCTTGGTAGGAGGCGCCCAGACGAGACCGTGGCGGCGATCGCAGCGCTAGCGTGCGGGCCGTGTCCGAGTCTCGGCTCGGGCGCCACGCCCCCCGGCCTGCTTCAACCAGGTGCGGGGGGCACTACTTGAATTGGTCCGGCGATCCTAGACCCGGATCGCCGGTCGCGGGCCAGGTGGACGCGATCGTCACAGAGCCGTTACACAGGCAGAGCTACAGAACGTTTGCGTTCTAGAATGCGTACGTTATAATGAGGGCCGTGGGGGCATTCGAAATCGAGTTCACCGCTGAGGCCGAGCAATGGATCACCTCTCTCCCCGACCGCGAGTTCAAAGCCGTCGCGGGAGCGCTCGACCTGCTGGAGATGAAAGGTCCCGCGCTTGGTCGCCCGGCGGTAGACACGATCAAGGGATCGCGCCACAAGAACATGAAGGAGCTACGGGCATTCGGCGGGAGCATCCGCGCGCTGTTCGCCTTCGACCCGGAGCGCAACGCAATCGTGTTGGTCGGCGGCGACAAGCGCAACGACTGGAAGGGCTGGTACGAGCGCAACATCCCAATCGCAGACCGGCTGTTCGACGAGCACTTGGCAGAGATCAACCGCAAGACGGGATAGGCAACAGGCTAAGGAGAAGGCACCATGGCGAACACCAGCTGGCAGAAGATTCGTGGCCGGCGTATCCAGACCCACCAGGACGAGAAAGACGTCGCAGCCGAGCGCCGGCTGCTGCAGTTCGAGGTTGCGCTCAACGAGCTGCGCAAGCAGCGCAGTCTCAGCCAGGAGAACCTCGCGGAGGCGCTCGGCGTCAGCCAAGAGAACGTGTCCCGGATCGAGCGCCAGGGAGATATCACTCTCTCCACCCTCGACCGCTATATCGCGGGACTTGGCGGCAAGCTCGAGATCAGAGCGATCTTCGAAGACGACGACGTACAGCTAACAGCCGGCTAGCGGCCAGGTTCTGATCCGGGAGCCTGGCCGATCGCGCCTTTCAGGCGGACGGATCGAGCGGTCGAACCTCGACAGTGATCGGGGCATCGTCCCCAGCCAGGGATTCGAGATACCCCTCTATTGCCTCCTTGGCCATTTCGAGCGCCTCCTCGCGCGTCTCGCCTTGGGTCGCAACCCCTCGAAGCTCGGGCACGAACACGCTGTATCCACCCTCCTCTTCCGGGCTCAGCACTACTTCGAACACACGCGGGTCGTCCATGCACTCAACCTACTCTCGGCCTTCAGCACTTGGTCGGTGGCTCGACGAGCCATCCGGCCTCCTCGGTGAGGCGGTAGCCGATACCCCGCCGACTGACGATCCAGTCCTCGGCTCCGGCCTGGACGAGCTTGCGCCGCAACCGACCGGCGTGCGCATCAACGGTGCGCGTTCTGCCGATCGATTGGTATCCCCATACCTCCCGCAGCAGCTCCTCACGGGTCCAGACCCGCTCGGGCTCGGTCGCTAGGAACGCGAGCAGGTTGAACTCCACCGCCGTCAATTGGAGCATCTGCCCGGCCCACCATGCCTTTAGCTCGTCAAGGTCGACCAGTAACGCCCCAACCCGCACCTGCCTCGGCGCCCGCTCCCCCGCGCACCGCCACAGCAGCGCGCGCAACCGAGCTCGCAGCTCGACATAGCTGGCTGACTTCGCCAGGAAGTCGTCCGCCCCGGCCTCGAAGCACCGCAGCAACGCGAGCTCGCTCGCGTCCACGGTCAGCACCAATACAGGCGTCACGTCGGGCTCGCCCGTCAGCTTCCCCGACCGCAATCGCTCGATCAGCCGAGCATTCGCACCTGGCCCGTCGAAGTCGCCGAGCACCAATGCGCACGGTTGCGCTTGCTTGATCGCTGTCGCGAGTGCGGACCCCGCCGGCACGCAGGTCACCGCATACCCATCGGCCCGAAGCTCGTGCGCCAACTGCTCGCGCAATCTGCGGTCTTGGTCTGCCAACACCAGGGAACGGATCGCCACCGAACTACTCCTTCGGGAAGGGCCCCGCCCGGTGCGGGGCCGTCCCGCCGCAGTCCGCGCGCCCGAAGGGGGTGCGAAAATCAAGGCGGGCGGTCCAAGCCGGGTGGTCCCTGGGCTCCGCCGCTCGTGGTGTCAGAGTTCCGAGAGGAAGAACTATGGACTTGTCGCTGAGCTTTCCACAGGACGACTTTGACGTCGACTCACTCAGTGCTGCTGTTGCAGGACTAGCCGCTCTTGTCCCAGACCACGAGCATATTCGTGTCAAGGTGACGACGGAGTTTGCTAACGCTGTACGGGAGACGATCGTTGACGACCCCGACTATGCAGAGGCCTACGAACAAGAACGAGAGTTCGCGTTTGCTGTGGCGAAGACAATTGCGCAGCCCGATGGCAGCATCGACATCATCGTTGACGCCAGCATCTTTAGTTTCGAGGCCGAGCCGGCCCAAGCCCTACACACCTTCGAGCACGAGGCTCTACACATCGTCGTAGGAAGTCGGGGCGAATCCATGTCCGACTTACGTCTACGTCGTAAGCAGGCACGAGGTACAGCGGAAGGCACATACAGCGGGATAGTTGGAGTTGCCTGCGAGGAGTATCGCGTGGAGCGCGCGCTGTGGAGCATGCATCCGGACTCTCGGGAAGGCCTCCACCTGACCGATTTTCACATTGTCGTCGACAGGTTCTACCAGAGCATCCGCACTGCTTCAATTCAATACCAGCGCGATCTAGATGTAGAGGCCATAGCTCATTCTCTCGTAGAGGGGTTTCACGCGATATGCACGTCAACTGCTTACATCGCGGCTGAAATGGACGCCGTCCCCGAGCGAGAAGTCAATGTGGATCCGGCCCGTGGCGAGCGCATTCTTGGAGATGCATGGCGGAGGGCGATTCAGGCGCTTCAACAATTACCGCCTGCTGACGCGGCTACATCCTTCGATGAACTGGATGAACTTTCAAAGCCGGTAGGAGAGCGTTTCCAAGAGTGGCTCAAGCACATCGGATTCTCGTTATCGGATACGGAGGATGGCGACCTGCATTTCGGAGTCCTGAATCCCGAGATCTGGGTGAAGTGGAGTGACATCTTGAATGCTCCGGACCCACCTCAAGCCTCGTAGCCGGAAGTCGGGCCCGCGACCCCGTGAGGCCGCGGGCCTTACTTCTTACGCGGCCTGAGCGACGGCCTCCGGCTCGCTCTCAGCCATGGGCTCCTCTCCAGCGGTCTGCGCGGGCTCGTCGTCAATGGGCCGGTCGATGAACTCGACGCGCTCGCCGACGATGTAGAGGCGGGAGCGCTTCTGGCCCTTGGACTCCCACTGGTCGAGCTCGAGGCGGCCCTCGATCGCGACCAGGCGGCCCTTATCGAGGTGCTTGACGCAGGCGGCGGCCTGCTTGCCGAAGGTCTTGACGTCGCAGAAGACGGCTCCGTTGTCGCCGCGGCGCGGGATCGCGACGCGCAGCGTCGAGATCTGGATGTTGGCCTTGGTCTCGACCAGCTCCGGCTTGCGGGTCAGGCGGCCGGTGATGTTGACGCTGTTCATCTGGACTCCCTTTCGTCTTGCCCCGGAGACTCCGGGGCCGTTGGTTGACGAAGCGGGAACCGGCGCTATGAAGCGGGCGGAACGTCACCCGTCAGGGGGAGCCAACGGGCGAGAGCCCGAGCGCAGCGAGCGGCTTGCGTGAAGACCCGCAAGCGCCGACCCTTAGCGGAGACAGCCGAAACGGCAATCCCGGCGCCCGGGCGGACGGGGAGTCAGAACAGCTCAGGCAGCAGCGGTATCTGACGTCGTATCGGCGGGCCCGACGAGATCCGCGTCGAACGCCTCCGACAACCGCCGCGCGGCATCGGTCCTTGGCACATGATGGACGTAGCGCATGGTCGTCTGGATATCCGCGTGCCCCATGTACGCCTGCACGTCGGTCACGGGCAGCTTGCGCACCGCCAGCGTCCCGAACGTGTGGCGCAGATCGTGGAAGGTCATGGGGTTGTCCTTCTTCCGTAAACGCCCGAGCCCAGCGTTGGCAAGGCCTCGATAGAAGGCCTTTCGTACCCGTCCGGACTCCAACATGCCTCCCGTTCGAGTCGGCAACACGAGATCATCTGGGCCTGTGTCGTAGCCGACCTTCGAGATCCGATCCAATGCCGCAAGCGCTGGTGCGATCAATGGAACCGACCGACCCCGACCGGACTTCGGCGCTTTGACGGGTGCATCCGCTGGCGCGTTCCGCCGGACGTGAAGGCTCTCGCCGGACCAATCCACATCGCGCCATAGGAGAGCGCGGAGCTCGCCGAAGCGCAGACCCGTGTATGCGGCCAGCCGGATCGCCTCGGCGTTCAGCTCTCGACGCTCCCGCATTACTTCCAGCGAGTGCTCGTCGATCTTATCGTTGCGCATCCGTGGCAACTCGTTGTCGGGCACGGTCGCGATC
>CAMLNW010000200.1 GCA_946481495.1 uncultured Actinomycetes bacterium | reverse complement strand
TTGTTGAAGTCGTCGATCGCCGTGCCCAGGGCGGGGTGCCCGGCACGCATGACCCGATGACCGACCGTCGTCGCGTACGGCCGAAGGGCAGCTTCCCGACGATCGACGCGCCTTCTGGTCAGTGAAGGTCGTCGTCAACGTCGACGGGGGCGCCCGCGGCAACCCCGGGCCGGCTGCTGTCGGCGCCGTCGCCGCCGATCCCGACGGCCAGGTGCTGCTCGAGCGCGGCGCCTACATCGGTGAGACGACCAACAACGTCGCCGAGTACCGCGCGCTGCTGCTCGGCCTCGAGCTGGCGCGCGAGCTGGGGGCGGACGACGTCGAGGTGATCAACGACTCGGAGCTGGTCGCAAAGCAGATCTCCGGCGCCTACCGCGTCAAGCACGCCGGCCTGAAGCCGCTCTACCTCGAGGCGATGGAGTCGTTGCGCAGCTTCGGCAAATGGCAGGTTCGCAGCGTCCGGCGCGAGTCGAACATGCGCGCCGATGCGCTCGTCAATGCGGCACTCGACGCCGAGCTGCAAGCGCGCTGACGCACCTCGCCCGCTCGCCTCACTAATCTCGTTGGGTTGATGGACTCGCTTGTCGACAGCCAGCCGCTGCCCGGGTCCGGGCGTGTCTGGCTGCTGGTCGAGGACCGATCGAAGCGCGAGCTGGTCTTCGACTTCCCGTTCGACGAGGACCTCAACGAGGCTGTCAAGCAGCTTCCGGGCCGCTGGTTCGACTGGCGCCGCAAGCACTGGCGGGTGCCGGCGGAGACCGGTTCGGCGCGGGCCGTCGCGGAGCTGCTGGAGCAGTTCCCGGCGCTGGTCGTCGAGCCCGACGTTGTTGCCTGGCTGACCGACTCCGACCGCTGGCAGGCGCTCGTGTCGGTGGTGATCCATGCGGGAGCAGGCGCGTTCGTCGTCCGCACCGTCGCCGGCGACCCGCCGGATACGGGCCTCGAGGGCGGCATCGCGACAGGTGAGGACCGCCTCGTCTTCCCGTTCGACCCCGCGGCCGCAGCGCGGCTGGAGCGCCTGGAGGGCGTCCGGATCGACGATCTCGCCAAGGCCTGCATCCGGCAGCTCGCGGCTGGTGGCACGCCCGCGCCGGCGGAGCTGGGTGTGGAAATCGGCGACGACGGCGAGCCCGAGCTGACCCTCTTCACGGTTTGGGATCCGACTGTCGCCCGCGACTTCAAGCAGCTGCCGGAGGCGAAGCCCGTTCCGCGCAGCGCGCGCGTCTTCAACCGCGACTCCGCCTGGGGGGTGGCCGTTCCGGCCGACCCGGCGCTCGCCAAGGATCTCGCCGGGTTCGTCGCCGACCATCCCGACATCAGGCTCGACGATCGTGCGCGCGACCTGCTCGACGAGATCGTCGAGGAGCACGAGCGCGCCGCTGAGACCGTCGCGCTCTCCTACGCCGACGACGCCGAGCTGCAGGACCTCGAGCTCGGCGGCGAGCTGCACCCCTTCCAGCGCGCGGGCGTCCGCTACGCGCTCGCCCGTCGCCGGACGTTCATCGCTGACGAGCAGGGTCTCGGCAAGACGGTGCAGGCGCTGGCCGCGCTCGAGGCCGACGACGCCTTCCCGGCGATCGTCGTCTGTCCGGCGAGCATGAAGCTGACCTGGGAGCGCGAGGCCGGCATCTGGCTGCCCAACCGCCACGTCGCGGTGCTCGACGGCCGTACCGACGCCACCTGGAGCGCCGCGACCGAGCAGGCCGAGATCCTCGTGCTCAACTACGACATCCTCGAGGCGCACCTGCGCCGGCTGCTCGACCATGCGCCACGTGCGCTCGTCCTCGACGAGTCGCACTACGTCAAGAACCCGCGCGCCGGACGCACCAAGGCGGCGCTCGAGCTGGCCGCCGGGCTGCCCGACGACGCGCTGCGGCTGGCGCTCACCGGCACCCCGATCCTCAACCGCCCCGACGAGCTGATCGCCCAGCTGCGGGTGCTCGGCCGGCTGCGCGAGTTCGGCTCCGGCGCGCGACTGTCGCGCCGCTTCCGCGCGGCCGGCAGCGACGACCGCCTGCACTGGAACCTGCGTGCGGTCTGCTATGTCCGCCGGACCAAGCAACAGGTACTGCCGCAGCTGCCGTCCAAGCGCCAGGACACGGTGCCGGTGCTGCTCTCCAACGAGCACGAGTACCGGCTCGCCGAGCAGGACGTGATCGCCTGGCTGCAGACGCTGCCGCTCGACCTCGGCACGCTCGACGCGAAGATCGCCGCCGCGCTGCGTGCCGAGCAGTTGGTGCGGCTGAACAACCTGCGCCAGCTCGCCGCCAGCGGCAAGCTGCCTACGGCGCTCGCCTGGATCGCCGACTTCCTCGAGTCGGGCGAGCCACTGGTCGTCTTCGCCGAGCACATCGCGACCCAGAAGGCGGTGCTCGCGCGCTTCCCCGACGCCGCGCACATCCTCGGCGCCGACTCGACCCAGGCGCGTCAGCGCGCGGTCGACGCCTTCCAGGCCGAGGACGGCCCGCAGCTGATCGTCTGCTCGATGCGCGCCGCCTCGCAGGGCATCACGCTGACGCGCGCCTCGAATGTTGCCTTCCTCGAGCTCGACTGGACTCCGGCCCGCCACGACCAGGCCGAGGATCGCCTCCACCGGATCGGCCAGGACAGCGCCGTCACGGCCTGGTACCTGCTGGCCCCGGAGACGATCGACGAGACGATGGCTGAGCTGCTGCAGCGCAAGCGCAGCCTGATCGACGCTGTCACCGACGGCCGGGTGCAGGACCAGGAGCGTCTCGTCGACGCCGTCGTGCGCGATCTGCGCGGACGGCCGTTCCGGCACCTGCGCGTCGTCGCCTAGCGCTCAGTCTTCGGCGCAGAACTTCGTAGCGATCAGATCGACCGTGCCCTTGGTGCGCATCGTTGACGGCTCGCCGAGCAGCTTGGCGATCGCCTTGAGGTCAAGATCCGAGTCGAGCGTGCCCCCGCTGGGCAGCCAGTAGAGCTCGCTGCCGTTCACTGCCAGCTTGTCGGCGTCGGTCGCGTGAGCGAGCACGTCCTTGCGCGTCGTGGCCTTCGGCTTCGACGCCAGCAGGATAACTTGGAGCTTGCCCTTCGACGCTTCGATCAGCTTGGCCGGGAACGGCTCTAAAGCGGCGATCGCCCGCGTCTCCGCGGCATTGCGCAGGAAGGTCGGTACGGCATAGCCAAGCTCGGCCTCCATCGCCTGCTCGAGCTTAGCCTGGACCTCGGCACGGTCGTCTCCTTCCGGCGCGTCGAAGATCACGTTGCCGCTGGTGCGGAACGTCTTCGCCGCGTCGAAGCCGGCCTTCGCGAACATCGCGATCAGCTCGTCCTTGGACGCGCGGTGGCCGCCGACGTTCATACCGCGCAGGAAGGCGACGTAGCGGGTCATTGGAGGATCGCGACGGCGCGCGTCGGCCCGGCGCTGCCGCCGACGATCTTGAGTGGGAAGCAGGCGACCGTGAAGCCGGTCGGCGGCAGCTCGCCGAGGTTGAACAGTCGCTCGATCTGCGAGTAGGCGAGCCCGGCCTGATGGGCGGCCCAGAAGATCCCCGGCTCGCTGCGCCGCTTCGCCTCCTCCGCCTGCATCCAGAGCGGCGCATCCCAGCCCCAGGCGTCGATCCCCATCACGCGCACGCCGCGGTCGTAGAGCCAGTGGGTCGCCTCGGCGGTCACGCCGGGACCGAGCGCCATGTAGCCGGGCTCGTCGTAGAAGGCGTCGCGCCCGGTTCGCACCAGCACGATGTCGAACGGCTGCAGCTCGTGGCCGATCTGCTCCAGCTCGGCCTCGACCTCGTCTGCCGTGACCGCGTCGCCGTCGGCCTTGGCGGTCATGTCGAGCACGACGCCGGGCCGGTAGAACCAGTCGAGCGGCAGCTCGTCGATCGACTGCGCCCGCTTGCCGTCGATCGTCGAGTTGTAGTGCCACGGCGCGTCGACGTGAGTCGAGCTGTGCGTGCCGAAGTTGGTGAACGTCTCGACTGTCCAGCCCTCGCCGTCGCGCAGCAGGTCGGGCGCGACGCCGGTCAGCGTCTCGATCTCGCGCGCACCGCTGGCGTGGTCGGTGTAGGCGATGTCGGTTCGCAGCTGCTCGGGGAGCTCGGCCGGGTCCTGGCGGATCGGTGCTGAGAGGTCGATGATGCGCGGCATCGAAGTCCGCAGCATGGCATTCGTCTACCTCCTGCGCTGTGCCGACGACAGCCTCTACTGCGGCTGGACGACCGACGTCGAGCGCAGAGTGGCCGAGCACGGTGCCGGTACGGCGAGCCGCTACACGCGCACTCGGCGTCCGGTCGAGTTGGCGGCGGTCTTCGAGGCGGCCGATCGCTCGGCCGCGCTGCGTGAGGAGGCCCGGATCAAGCGGCTGCCGCGCGCCGAGAAGCTGGCGCTGATCGCGGCGGCGCCGGCCTAGCGGCCGAGACGGCGCAGCAGCCCGCGAGCGACGTTGGGCAGCGGATCGATCAGCTCGCGCACCTCGGCGACGCCCTGACGCAGCTCGACGTCGCCGACCTCGAGCAGCGCCGGCGAGTCCTGCAGCGTCGCCAGCTTGCCGCCGGCCGCAGCGATCCCGTTGACCGCCTCGCCGATGAACCCGATCGCGCCGGTCGACGGGCGTCCCGCCTCCTGAGGCTCGAACGACTCGGCATCCGCGCCCGCCCGCTCCGCGAACGCGGCATAGGTCCGCTTCGCCCGGCCATATGCGCGCTGCGCCGGTCCGAACAACTCCTCCTCGAGCTTGTCGGCCGACATCACGTCGAGCTGCTCGTAGGCGGCTCCCAGCGCCGCCAGCGCAAACCCCAGCTCGTCGATCGCGTCCGCGAGCGACTCCAGGAGCTCCCGCTGTCCCTCGGCGGTCGTGTAGGCCATACGGCGGACAATAGGCCTCGCCGTGCCGCTACCGTCGGGCGCATGACGCTTCAGCGGATGGACAACGTGCTCATAGTCGTCGAGGACATCGAGGCCGCCAAGGCCTTCTTCGTCGAGCTCGGCATGGAGCTGGACGGCGAGACGACGGTCGAGGGGCCTTGGGCGGGCAGCGTCGTCGGGCTCGACGGCGTCCGTGCCGACATCGCCATGCTGCGGACCCCGGACGGCCACGGCCGGGTCGA
>CAMLNW010000199.1 GCA_946481495.1 uncultured Actinomycetes bacterium | reverse complement strand
GTATTGGAACGGGTGATCGCTCATCTGCTGCTCGACTTGGCGCTCGACTTCGTCAGGCTCGCCGCCAGGGGGACCATGCCCGCCGAAGGCACGGAGGCTTCGCTCCCACGAATCGAATTGCACAAATGCGTTGTGGAAACGCTCGATCTTGTCCCGCTCGATGGTCACGTCGGCAGAGACGGTCTTGAGGTCGAGTTCGTCCTCGGTGATCCCTTGAAGGTCCACTCGCAGCTCGCGCGCGAGTTCAGCTAGACCGTGAGTGCGCGCAACGTCAAGAGCCTTCTCCAGGAACGCTGCACGCAGGATGCCCTCGGCCTTGTGAGCTGCTTCTCGCCAAAGCTCTGCCTGGCGCCGCCGGAGGACGGTTCGTTCAGCTTCAGAGGCACAAAGGATCACCTGCAGGTCGATCGCCGACTCGAGGTGATGCGGGTCCGCGCCATATGCGGCCTCGGCCCTTGCCACCAAGGCGCTAAGACCGTCTGGGCGTAGCGTAGGGCGGAGGTCGACGAGCACCCGTAGGAGATTGAAGGTGATTCCAGGGCGATCGTCGTGGTGGTCAAGCTCATGGAGGATGACCTCTCGCGACCGCTCGGCTACAGCTCGAGTGAGCGTGTCGTCGGCAAGTTCGAGTGCGAGCTCGCTGGCTCGTACAAGTCCGTCCGTTGTCTCCATCGGACCCCAACCATCGAGGCGGGAGAGCGCGATCAGGGCCTCGCACGCGGCGCGTGCCTTGAGATGGGGGTCCGGCTTCGCCTTCCGCGACCAGAGTAGATCGCCAACGCGAGACTGCAGCCGCGGATCGGAAATTTCATCGAAGGCGTCTGCCCAAACGGCCACGTCGGACTCAGTCACATCGGCCAGACGGGGCGGCATCCGGCCCTCGGCAAACTCGAACATCGCGCCGAAGGGCGAGCCCTCTCTTGCTCGGCGCTCGGGATCGGATGGCGAGATTAGGTCGTAGCCGAACGCCCAGACGAGCGCCCGGTGCCGCCCCTCCTCGCCCACGGGGACCTCGGCCCGAAAGCGGCTATGAAGGTCATACCAGGACGATGCTTCTACGAGAGCGCGGTCGAGGCGCCCCCGGATATCAGTGTCGAGAGCCACGCTTACTCATCACCACCCGACGCGCTTGGGGGAGGCGGACCCTCTAAGTTGAGACCACCGACGGATTCGCCGGCGGCGCGGAGCAAGGGCCTCAACTCCTCGCACCTAGTTACTACGGTCGTAACTGACTCCGCGATGCTGTCGTGAAACGACAGGATCGTCTCGATCTGATCGGGCTCATTGGACGACCCGGGGATTTTCCACCGTTGATACTCGTCGGTTAGGGCGTTCGTGTACTGGCATTGCGTCTGCAAGAGCGCGATGGTGGGTACTGCGCTCCCCTGTTTCAGAAGGGAGGCCGGAATGGATGCCTTGATGAGGTCGTAGGTGGAGGTCGGAAAGCGCAGTAATGGCTTCAATCTCCAGCGTGCCTCCGCCGCCACCATTTCGCGCTCCCTATTGAGGTCGCGGATCACACTGCCAGCGATGCCACCGATCATGGCCACCTCTCGCAGCAGCACTGAGAGCACCGCCTGATCGCCCGCTCGTTGCTCCCGGCGGTCTAGGTGTGCCTGCCAGCCCTGGCTGGCAACCAGCCCAAAGAGCGCGACCGCGAGTGCGACCACTGCTCCTTGGAGAACGGGATCGCTGAACGCGGCCTCCAGGAGGACCGTGGCGCTGAGGTTTGGACAAGGCATCGGAGTCACGCGACCCTAGTTCACTTGAAGAGGTACGCGCGACAGGCGGCGTTCGCGACCGCAGCGAAGGTCAGGCGGTGTGTCCGCGAGTGCTGCGAGCCTGCCGGAACCATGCGCAATCAAGAATGGGAGCTTGAGACAGTTAGGGCGACGCTCGAGTGCGCACGCGCAGATGTGGATGCTGAGGACGACCGCATGAAGGTGCTCGACGGAAAACTCAGCACGCTAGCTACCTTCTCGGGCTTGAGTGTGTCCATTAGCGCCTCGCTGGGCGCCAGCGTTCTCGTAACCGGACGCCTCTGCGCGGAGTTCACGATTGCGCTAGGGGTCATCCTGACGTTCGCGGTCGTGATGCTCCTGCTGACAACGCTGACAGCGTTTCGAGGTCTCAGGCCAAAGGAGTACAGGGGGATCACTCTCGAGGCCGCTGAGAAGCGGGTGACGCCACGGAGACTTCGCCAATCTCCCCAGGAGGCTCTTGCCGTCCTCGCAGCGACCTACTACACGGATGTCCTTCCAGCGGCACGCGCCGCCAATGGCGTCAAGCTCGACAAGGTCGGTGAGGCATTCGGGTACGCTCGGTGGGGACTTATCGGATTGGTAGCTGCTGTTGTCCTGACCGCCATTGGGGCGGTAGTCTGAAAGGAAGCAAGGGAGCGTGATGAGCGAATCTAACGATCGACCAGATCCGTCCGACGCTGAGCGTCCTACTTCAGACGATGCGCCCGACGACCTTGATCGTCCTGTTCAGGGTGACGCGACGGAGTACATCGAGAAGGGTTTGAAGGAAGAGGACAAAGAACGTCGATGACCGAGCAGAGCAATCACCGCCGGGGCCGCCGGACGAGTCGGATGAGCCCAACTTGGATCAGTCCGTACGCGGAGACGCGACGGAAGCGATCGGCAAGGCGCTGACAGAACGAGGGAGTGGGTCGGGATGACTAGGTCGGAGGATGACACCCCCGTTCAAGGAGACGAGACCGAGCCCCTTGAGGAGGGCGACAAGCAGGATGCGGCTGATGTGCCTGTGAAGGGTGACACTACCGAGGCCTTGCCGCTCAGCGATGAGAGGAACAGTTCCGGCCTTTTCCTGTCTGACGACTAGGACGCCGCGCCCGGCGACATCATCCGGTCGAGTAAGCGAAGGCCGCGGCGTCTCGTTGGTTGCGAAACCCATGATTGCACGGCGTCGTGCCGCCGCTAAGGCTCTGCAGGCGCGCCGAGTCCATCTGCGCTAGAAAGCGACGAGCTCGCGTTCGGGCCTGCTAGGGGTTCCGAAGTCGAAGCCGAACACGGCTTGACCGTCGAGCGCCTGGGCGAGCCGTCGGATGGTCTCCGTGCTGGTGCGATGGTGGCCGCTCTCGATGCGGGAGATGACCGACGGGGTGGTGCCCATCCGCTTCGCGAGGTCGCGTTGGGATAGGCCAAGCTTGGCGCGGCGCATGATGACTACGCGAGCGAGCTGCTCGAAGGGCTCGAGGCGCTTCGCTGCCTCGCGATAGCTGGCACTCTTTGAGCGCTTGCGCTCGACGTCGTCAGCGACGCTTGTACCGATGGGGCTGTTCTTGGCCATGTCGCGCCTGCTCTCTCTCAGCTCGCGATCAACATGTTAGCGATATTGCGAACGCACGATCAGCTGTCTATGGCGCGTCATGCCCCGCTGCGCGAGGAGGGCGACGTGGGTTGGCGCCCATTCGCGCTTTGAAATCGGCCCAGCGTTCACGGGCGATCTCGATCTCGCGGTTTGGGATCTTGGCTGATCGTTTTGCGAAGACGTGGAGGAGCACGATCAGTTGGCCGGAGCGCCGGTAGAGAACGCGGTAGTGGCTCCGGCCGTAGTGACAGCGCAACTCGCGCAGCTCGCCCTCGACCTGCGAGCTGTGGGGAAACGGTAGATGGGGAATCTTGTCGCTCAGCAGGTTTAGGCGGTCGACCTGGTTGTCGATCGCGACCTGCGTCTCAACGGCGAGCTCGTCGATGAAGTCTCGGACGGGCTCCTGGCCGTCGGCGGCGCGGTAGTAGACGGCTTGCAGCGCTCCCATCGAGGCGAGCATATAGGCTATGGCGACCAGCAGATGGCGTCGCGGCGGCGAATGGCTAGCGGATCTCCGCGGCCCACTCGATCGGAACAAGCGGGTCGCCCATAAGAGCGAATCGTTCCCCCGCTATCCGCCGGAAAGCCGCTTGTCAAGCGGCTTTCGACGTTCTTCAAGACCGACCAGGTGTGCGCGCCGAGGTTGCCCAGGGCCACGGGGGCCTCAGCGCTTCTTGCGCTTCTTCTTGTACGTGAAGGTGCGGGTCGTGCTCACGGTCTCGCCCACCTTCGGCTTGAACGTGAGCCGCACGCGGACCTTGACCTTGCCCTTGCGGCGCAGGATCGAGTTGCCGGGCTTGTTCAGATAGAGCTTGACGCGGACCCTGCCCGGCTTGGTGAACCGGCGCTTCACGCTCCGGATGCCCGGCCTGGCCCGCTTGCGCTTCGCGGCCGCTGCGGCCGCCGCGGCACCGGGCTTCGGCGTGGCGGCGGTCAGGTCGCCGGGCTCGGGGATCTCGACCTCGACGTAACAGAACCCGCCCACGGGGGCGTCGCACCCGGGTCCCCGGGGGATCCGCGTCCAGTGCCCCGACTTCTTCGTCTTCGGCTTGTTCGCCGTGGGCGTCGAGGGCAGCGTCGGGCGCACGGGGACTTCCGAGATCGGCGCGCCCCCTTCCTTGAACTTCTGGACGCGGCTGTTGCCCCGGTCGAGTACGAAGATCGTCCCGGAGGAATCGACCGCGATGTCCCACGGATTGCTCAGCTGGCCATTGCCCGCCCCCTCGCTGCCGAACCTGGCGATGAAGTTCCCGGTCGCGCTGAACTTCTGGATCCGGTGGTTCTCGTTGTCGGCCACGTAGACGTTGCCGGCGGAATCGGTCGCGACACCTCTGGGGCTGTCGAACTGACTGTCGCCGGAGCCCGGGGTTCCCCACTTGCCCAGGTACGTGCCGCTGGCGTTGAACCGCTGGATCCTGTTGTTGCTCGAGTCGACGACGTACACGGTGCCGTCCGAACCGACCGTCACGTCGTAGGGCTGCTGGAACTGGCCGTCGCCGCTGCCGAAGGTCCCGAACGCCGAGCCGATCGAGGTGCCGGTGGTGCTGAATCGCTGGATCGACGAGTTGAAGGTGTCGACCACGTAGACGGTCCCGTCCGGCGCCATCGCCGCCGCCCCGGGATTGGTGTAGCCCGTGAGGGGCCACGCGCTGGCCCACGTGTAGGTGGTGAACGGAGTTCCCGAGGTGAACCGCTCGACCTGGTCGTTGAAGAAGTCCACCACGAGGATCTCGGAAGGCGAGGCAGCGGCCACGCCG
>CAMLNW010000198.1 GCA_946481495.1 uncultured Actinomycetes bacterium | reverse complement strand
ATCACGGAGGCCTCACTCTCAGCGCAGCCGCAGCCGCTCGATCCCTGGCGCGAGTACGGTGCGGCTGACAACCGCTTCTGGCCTGAACTGATCGGACGCCTGCGGTCGGCCATCGTGAAGGTGAGCGACCGATGATCGCCAACCGCGTTGTGGCCGCGTTGGCCGTCATCGGCGTCACCGCGGCCGTCTTTGGGACCAGTGCGCAGACGCCGCAGTCCACGCAGCCGGTGTTCCGCTCCACGTCTGATCTGGTCACGATCGATGTGACCGTGACGACGAGCGGCAATCCCGTTGCCGGTCTCCGTGCCGGAGACTTCGTGCTCACGGACAATGGGGTTCCTCAAACGCTCGAGGTGGTCGCGCTGGAGGCGGTGGGCCGCGGTCAAGCCGGCTACGCCGCTGCCGATGATCGCGATCCGCGCCATGTGTCGGGATACGGCGTGCCCAGTAGATCGGATGTCGAAGCCCGGTGGGATAGATTGCTCGGACCCGGGGTACCGTCACGAGGAGAGAGTGTTGGACGCCAACCGCTTGAAGTCGCTGCCGCTGTTCGAGTCCGTCTCCGACGAGGAGCTGGAGAGCGTCGCTCCGTTCGTCAGCGAGGTGTCGGTGTCCGAGGGCAAGCACCTCGTCGACGAGGGCGACTACGCCTACACGTTTATGGCGATCGAGGAGGGAACCGCCGAGGTCCGTCGCGGCGATGAGGTCGTCGCCGAGCTCGGTTCGGGCGACTTCTTCGGCGAGGTCGGCCTGCTCGACACCGAGAAGCGGACCGCGACCGTCGTCGCGACCGCGCCGATGCGGCTGATCACGCTCGACCGCTGGGACCTGCGGCGGCTCGAGAAGACGGTCCCGTCCGCCGTCGAGCAGATTCGCGCCGCGGCCGCCGCGCGGCTGCCCGGCGCCTAAGCTGGAGGGACTGTGGCAGGCCGGATCGTCATCTTCGGTGCGACCGGCTATACCGGCCGCCTGACCGCCGAGGCGCTCGTCGAGCACGGGCAGCGTCCCGTGCTGGCCGGCCGCGACGGTGGGCGGTTGAAGGCGCTCGCCGACGAGCTCGGCGGCGGTTTCGACACCGCCGTAGCGGACGTCGAGCGGCCGGAGAGCGTTGCCGCACTGGTCGAGCAGGGCGACGCCCTGCTCGCGACCGTCGGACCGTTCGTCAAGTGGGGCGATGCCGCGGCCGAGGCGGCGATCGCCAAGCGCGCCCACTATCTGGACTCGACCGGCGAGCCGCCCTTCATCCGGCGTGTCTTCGAGCACTACGGCCCGCTCGCGGAGGCGGCTGGAATCGGCATGGGCACCGCCTTCGGCTACGACTGGGTCCCCGGCAATCTCGCCGCCGCGCTAGCCCTGCGCGACGCCGGCGAGGAGGCGGTCCGCGTCGACACCGGCTACTTCGTGACCGGGGCGGGTGCGGGTCCGAGCAGCTTCAGCGGCGGCACGAAGGCATCGGTGGCGGGGATCGCGATGGAGCCGGTGTTCGCCTTCCGCGGCGGTGCGCTGCGCACGGTGCGCAACGCCGATCGCTACCGCCGCTTCGCGATGCGCGGCCGCGAGCTGCCGGCGATCGCCGTCGGATCGTCGGAGCACTTCGGCCTCCCGTCGACCTATCCGCGACTTGTCGAGGTCAACTCGTACCTCGGCTGGTTCGGACCGCTGTCGCGGCCGATGCAGGCATTCTCGTTGGTGGGCGGCGGAGCGATGAAGATCCCCGGCGCTCGCTCGCTCACCGGCAAGCTCGCCGATCGCTTCGTGCGCGGTTCGACCGGCGGCCCGGGCCGTGAGCAGCGTGCCCGCTCCGGCTCCTACATCGTCGCCGAGGCCTACAACGTGGGCGGCGCCAAGCTCGCCGAGGTCCACCTGACCGGCGTCGACCCCTACACCTTCACCGCGGGCATCCTCGCCTGGGGCGCCCAGCGCGCCGCGGCAGACGGCATGCGCGAAAGCGGCGCCCTCGGTCCCGTCGGCGCCTTCGGCCTCGACGAGCTCGAGGCGGGCTGTCGTGAGGCCGGCTTGACCCGAGCCAGCTAGCGCCGAAGTCGGCCGAACCGCCGCTTGGCGCGGACGCGCTCCTCGCGAGCCTCGGTCTCGCCGGCGCTCGGCTGCCGGACGCGCGCCAGCGCCCGCTCGGCCAGCTCCTTGTGGACCGAGCGAGTGCGGCCCTCGCGTCGCATCCAGCCGCCGTCCGGACTCAGGTCCCAGGCGAACGTGTCGTCGGCGAGGCAACGCTCGATGACGTCCTCGATCTCGCCCCGCAGCGCGTCGTCCTTGACCGGCACGAGCAGCTCGACGCGCGTGTCGAGGTTGCGCGGCATCAGGTCGGCCGAGCCGATGAAGCAGCGGCGCTCGTCGCCGCGCTGGAAGGCGTAGACGCGCGAGTGCTCGAGGAAGCGGCCGACGACCGACACGACGCGGATGTTGTCGCTGACGCCGGCGATCCCCGGGACCAGGCAGCAGATGCCGCGGATGTTGAGGTCGATCGGCACGCCGGCCTGCGACGCCTCGTAGAGCGCGCGGATGCAGCGGCGGTCGACGAGCGAGTTCATCTTCATGACGATCCGCGTCTGCTGGCCGGCCTCATGGGCATCGATCGTGCGGCGGATCTCGTCGAGCAGGCCGTCGCGCATCCGCTCCGGCGCCACCAGCGCGGTTCGGTAGCCGGGCGGGCGGGCGGCGCCGGTCAGCGTGTTGAACAGCGCGGCGACGTCGGCGGTCACGTCGCGGTCGCAGGTGAAGAGGCCGAAGTCCTCGTAGAGGCGCGCGGTGCCGCGGTGGTAGTTGCCGGTGCCGACGTGGACGTAATGGCCCACGCCGTCACCCTCGCGGCGCACGACCAGCAGCGCCTTGGCGTGCGTCTTCAATCCCGGCAGGCCGTGGACGACGTGCGCGCCGGCCTCCTCCAGCGAGCGCGCCCAGCCGATGTTGCGGCGCTCGTCGAAGCGCGCCTTCAGCTCGACGAGGCAGACCGCCTGCTTGCCGCGCTCGGCCGCCTTGATCAGCATCGGGACGAGCGCCGAGTCGTCGGACGTGCGGTACACGGTCATCTTGATCGCGAGCACGTCGGGGTCGTCGACCGCCTGCTCGACGAACCGCTCGACGCTGGCGGCGAACGAGTCGTAGGGGTGGTGGACGAGCAGGTCGCCAGCGCGCATCGCCGCGAAGACGTCGGCCTTGCCCTCGTGGGTCGAGAAGGCGCCGGCCGCGACCGGTGTCCACGACTCTTCACGGATGTCGGCGAAGCCGTCGAGGCCATGGATCTGCCAGAGGTCGGTCAGGTCGAGCATGCCCGCTGTGTCGACGACCTGCCGCTCCTCGATCTCGGTCTGGGCGATCAGGAAGGAGCGCATGTCGGGGTCCATGTCGGCATCGACCTCGAGTTGGACCACCTCACCGAAGCGGCGGCGGCGCAGCTCGGTCTCGACGGCGCGAACGAGGTCGTCGGCCTCGTCGGAGACCGTGAAGTCGGCGTCGCGGACGACGCGGAAGGCGGCGTGGCTGCGCACCTCCATGCCGGGGAAGAGGCTGTCGAGGTGGCGCGCGATCACCGCCTCGAGCGGGACGAAGGTGTTCTCGCCGATGTCGATCAGACGCGGCAGCACCTCCTTCGGCACCTTCACGCGCGCGAACAGCTCGTCGCCGGTGACTGGGTCGGTCAGCCAGACGCCGAGGCTCAGCGACAGGTTCGAGATGTAGGGGAACGGTCTGCCGGGGCCGACCGCCAGCGGCGTCAGCACCGGGAAGACCTGCTCCTCGAAGATCCTGTCGAGCGTGCGCAGCTCGGCGGCGTTGCAGTCGGCCGGGTCGATCACGCGGATGCCGTGCTCGGCGAGCGCCGGTCGCAGCTTGCGCTCCCACTGGTGCGAGTGACGCGTTCCGAGCGCGCGGACGATGCCGACAATCCGCTCGATCGTCTCCGACGGCGACAGCCCGTCGGCCTTGCGCGCGTCGATGCCGGCATCGACCTGGTCGTGCAAGCCGGCGAGCCGGATCATCGTGAACTCGTCGAGGTTCGACGTGTAGATCGCGAGGAACTTGACCCGCTCCAGCAACGGCGTGCGCTCGTCCTCGGCGAGCTCGAGCACGCGCTTGTTGAAGTCGAGCCACGACAGCTCGCGGTTGGCGTAGAGCTCGGTCGCGTCGAGCGACGGTGGCGGCGAGGGCGGTGTAGCGGCTTGCGGTGTGGTGGAGGTCTCCATCAGCGGCTTCTCTCGATTGTCACAGGCCATCGGGCCTCTGTGTGAATATCTTTGCGGTCGATGATCTGGCTGCTGCGACACGCCCATGCCGAGTCCGGATCGCCAGACGCCGAGCGGCCGCTGAGCGAGCGCGGTGAAGAACAGGCGCGTGCCGTCGGCGCCGCGTTGAAGGTTCTCGGCGTCGAGCTCGAGGCCTGCCTGACGAGCCCGAAGGTCCGTGCCCGCGAGACGGCGCGGCTGGCCTGCGAGCCGCTCGGGATCGAGCCGTGGGAGGAGCGCGCGCTGCGCGGCGGTCCGTTCGACCCGACCGACGTCGCCGCTGGCCACGGCGAAGCGGTGCTGCTGGTCGGCCACGAGCCCGACTTCTCGATGGCGATCCACGACGCGACCGGCGCCCAGGTGCGGCTGCCGAAGAGCGGCCTGGCGGCGATCGACCGCGGCGAGCTTAAGCTGCTGCTCCGCCCGCACGAGCTCGAGCTGCTCGCGCGACTGGGCTGACGACCGGCCGCCGTCAACTGTGCTTGACGGCGATGCCCTCGAGCACGTGGGCGACGCGATCGCAGGCGTCGACCGCCTGCTCGAGCCGGTCGATGACATCCTTCCAGCGGATCACGACCATCGGGTCGATCCCGCCGGCGAACAGCGCGACCAGTGCGCGGCGGCTGATCCGGTCGCCCTCGTCCTCGAGCTCGTCGACTGCGGCGATGTGCGGTCCTAGCTGCTCGAGCGCGGTCATGTTCTGCAACGCGGCCGCCAGCTCGCGGCCGCAGTCGCGCAGCACACCGGTCAGCTCGACGCCCTGCTCCATCGGCGCCTCGATCTTGTAGAGGCCGAGGAAGTCAGCGGCCTCCTCGGTCAGGTCGAGCGCGTCGTCGAGCGCCGAGGCGAGCGAGTGGATGTCCTC
>CAMLNW010000197.1 GCA_946481495.1 uncultured Actinomycetes bacterium | reverse complement strand
GGACGCCGCCGGGCGTGCGCGACAACTTGACCGGGACGCCGAGCTGGCGGACGGGCTGCTCGGCGCCGGGCTGGTCGAGCTCGACGACCATCTCTCGCGCGCGGACGAGCGCCGAGTCAAGTGCCTCGTCGAGACCGAGGACCGGCTCGAGGCAACAGTCGTGCTCGGCGGCGAAGGCCTCCCACTCGGCGCGCGTGCGGCTGGCGAAGATCCGCTCGACCTCGGCGTGGGCGTCGGAGCCGGGCGGGTCGAACTGCTTCTCGACCAGGGCTGCGCGACCGACGCCGGCGCACCACGCCTGCCAGAACTTCGGCTCGAGCGCGCCGAGCGAGACGTCGCCGTCGGCGCAGGCGTAGGGGCGGTAGCAGAGGTACTTGCCGGCGAGCTCGAGGTCGCCGCGACCCGGGGCGACGCCGTCGGCGAAGAACTTGCCGGCGACCATCGCCAGCCATGAGAGCGCGCCGTCGGCCATCGAGACGTCGACCAGCTGCCCCTCCCCCGACCGCTCGCGCTCACGCAGCGCCGCCATGATCCCGAACGCCGCCATCAGCGCGCCGCCGCCGAGGTCGGCGATCTGGCCGGCCGCCTGGACCGGAGGACCGCCGCGCTCGCCGGTCAGGCCCAGCAGTCCGATCAGGCCGAGGTAGTTCATGTCGTGGCCGGCGCGGTCGCGGTAGGGGCCGTCCTGGCCGTAGCCGGTGATCGCGCAGTAGACGAGGCCGGGATTCTCCTCACGCATCCGCTCGTAGCCGACGCCGAGCCGGTCGAGCACCCCTGGCCGGAACGACTCGAGCACGACGTCGTACTCGCGCACCAGCCTCAGCAGCACCTCGCGCCCCTGCTCCTGCTTGAGATCGATCCGGATCGAGCGCTTGTTGCGGTTCAGCGATAGGTAGAGCGCCGACTTCGCCGTGTCGTCTGCCCCCTCGTAGTAGGGCGGCGCCCAGCGGATGTAGTCGCCCATCCCGGTGTCCTCGACCTTTAGCACCTCGGCGCCGAAGTCGGCCAGCATCAGCGAGCAGAACCCGCCCGGCAGCAGCCGGGAGAGGTCGAGGACCCGGATGTCGGAGAGCGCCCCCACGATCAAACGGCAGCCTTGCGCGGCACGCCCAGGATCTCGCGCGCCTCGGCGACGGTCGCCGGGCGGCGGCCGACGTCCTCGGTCATCTGGCGCGCCTTGGCGATCAGGTCGCCGTTGCTGCGCGCCATCTCGCCATCGGGCAGGTAGAAGTTGTCCTCGAGGCCGACGCGGACATTGCCGCCGAGCGTCAGCGCGCTCGCGACCAGCCGCCACTGCGCGCGACTGACGCCGATCACGCCCCAGTTGTTCGGGCCGTCAGGACCGCCCGGGACCTGCTCGGCCATGTGGGCGAGGTTGCGCGGATTCGGGCGGATGCCGCCGGTCACGCCCATCACGCACGAGATCTGGAGCGGGCCGGTCAGCAGGCCCATGTCGATCAGCGGGTCGAGGTTGGCGATGTGGCCGGTGTCGAAGCACTCGTGCTCCGGCCGGATGCCGAGCTCGTTCATCGCCGTCAGGAACTCGATGATCGTGTCGAACGAGTTCTCGAAGACCGCCTTGAAGACGAACTCGCCGCGCGACTTCGAGTACTTCGCGTAGTTCATCGAGCTCATGTTGAGCGCGGCGACGTCGGGCCGCAGCTCGCGCAGGTAGGCGATCCGCTTCTCGATCGAGACGCCGAGCGCGCCGGTCGAGTAGTTGACGATCACGTCGTCGACCTCGGCGCGAATCGCGTCGGTGATCGCGCGAAAGTCCTCGATCTCGTAGCTCGGAATGCCTTCCGGCGTGCGCGCGTGGATGTGGATCATCGAGCCGCCCTCGTCGACGATCCGGCGCGCCTCGGCGGCGTACTCCTCCGGCGTGTAGGGGATCGCCGGGCACTGGTCGCGGTTCGCGACGGCGCCCGAGATCGAGCAGGTGATGACGACGGGATCCTCGTAGCTCATGCGGTCTCCTCCAGGTCGAGCACGATCTTGCCGACGGCGCGACGGCCGTCGAGGTCCTCGAGCGCGTCGCGGACGCCCTCGAGCGGGTAGCGCTTGCCGATCAGCGGCCGCACATGTCCGGCGGCGACCATCCGGCGCAGGTCCTCGTCGACCTCGCGCACGTACTCCGGCCGCTCGAACGCGAAGGCGCCCCAGGCCGCGCCGACGACGCTGACGTTGCGCAGCAGCAGCCGGTTGACCGCGACGCTCGGGATCGAGCCCTCGGTGAAGCCGATCACGACCAGCCGCCCCTCGGTCGCCAGCGCGCGCACGCTCTCGTCGAAGCGTGAGCCGCCGACCGGGTCGAAGATCACGTCGGCGGGGCCGGCCTGCTTGCGCCAGTCGCCGTCGCTGCGCACGACCTCGTCGGCGCCGGCCTCGCGGGCGACCCGCTCCTTCTCGTCGCTCGAGACGACGCCGACGACGCGCGCGCCAAGCCCCTTGCCGACCTGGATCGCGGCCGTCCCGACGCCACCGCCGGCGCCGTGCACGAGCAGCGTCTCGCCGGCGCGCAGCTCCGCGCGGCGGACGAGCGCGAAGTGGGCCGTGTGGTAGTTCATGAGGAAGCCGGCGCCCTGGGCGAAGTCGAGCTCGTCGGGGAGTCGGAAGGTCAGCGCCGGCAGCGCCGCGGCGACCTCGGCGAAGGCGCCGAGCATCGTCATCGCCATCACGCGGTCGCCGGCGGCGAAGCCGGAGCCCTCGGGCGCGGTGCGAACGATCCCGGCGAGCTCGGTACCGAGCGTGAACGGCGGGTCGGGCTTGAGCTGGTACTGACCCCGCGACAGCAGCAGGTCAGGGAAGGCGACGCCGGCCGCCTTGACGTCGAGCAGCAGGTTGCCGCCGTCGGCCGTCGGCGCGTCGATCTCAGTCAGCTCGAGGCTGGCGGGACCTTCGAGCTCGGTGACGCGGACCGCCCTCATACGGGCATCACACCCAGCTTCTTGTAGGGCCGCTCGACCTTCTTGGTCGCCGCCATCTCGAGCGCCTTGATCACGACCGGGCGCGTCTCGCGCGGGTCGATGACGTCGTCGATCATCGCGTTGCCGGCGGCGATGTAGGGGTCGATCGTCGCGCGGATCGCGTCCTCCATCTGCTTGCGCGTCGCGTCGGGGTCCTCGGCCGCCTCGATCACCGAGCGGCCGATGATGTTGACGGCGCCCTCGGCTCCCATTACCGAGATCTCGGCCGACGGCCAGGCGACGATCAGATCCGGCTCGTAGGCCTTGCCGCACATCACGTAGTAGCCGGCGCCGTAGGCCTTGCGGACGATCACCGTGATCTTCGACACCGTCGCGTTGCTGACCGCGTAGAGCATCTTCGCGCCGTGGCGAATGATTCCGGCGTGCTCGACCTTCGTCCCGACCATGAAGCCGGGCACGTCCTGGAGGAACAGCAGCGGGATGCCGTAGGCGTCGCAGAGGTTGACGAAGCGCGCCGCCTTGTCGGCCGAGTCGAGCTCGAGGATGCCGCCGAGGTGCTTCGGCTGGCTGGCGACGATCCCGACCGGCCGGCCGCCCATCCGCGCGAAGCAGGTGATGATCGTCCGCGCCCAGCGCGGCTTCATGTCGAAGTAGACGCCGTCGTCGACGATCCGGCGGATCACGTCGTACATGTCGTAGGGCTGGCGGTTCGACGCCGGCAGCACGTCGAGCAGCTCCTCGTCCATCCGGTCGTGCGGATCGTCGGTCGGGCGGACGGGCGGCGGCTGCTCGCAGTTCTGCGGGAAGTAGGAGAGGTAATCCTTGATCGACTGGATGCACTCCTCGTCGGACTTGACCTCGAGGTCACCGACGCCCGAGACCTTGGTGTGGATCTTCGAGCCGCCGAGCTCCTCCTGGGTGACGTCCTCGCCCGTGACCGCCTTGACGAGGTGCGGACCGGCGAGCGCCATCGAGCCACGGCCCTTGACCATCGGGACGAAGTCGGCGAGGCCGGGGATGTAGGCGGTGCCGGCGGCGCACGGCCCCATCAGCGCGGCAATCTGGGGAATCACGCCGCTCATCACGACCTCCTCGCGGAAGAGGAAGCCGGAGCCGGCGAACAGCGAGCCGGCCGCCTCCTGGATCCGCGCGCCCGCCGAGTCGAGCAGCCAGATGAACGGGATCCGCTTCTGCAGGGCGAGCTCGCGCAGGCGGGTCACCTTCAGCTCGCCGGTCATCCCCATCGAGCCAGCCATGACGGTGAAGTCGTAGGCGCAGACGGCGACCATCCGGCCGTCGACCTTGCCGTAGCCGGGGCCGAGGCCGTCGGCGGCCGCGTCCTTGCCCTCCATCGACTTCTGCGAGAAGTGCGGCCGCGCGTGAATGCCGAGCTCGGTGAACGTGCCGGCGTCGATCAGCAGGTCGAGCCGCTCGCGCGCGGTCAGCTTCTCCGCTGCGTGCTGGCGCTCGATCTTCTCGGCGCCGCCGCCGAGCTTCGCGTGCTCGCGGCGGGCGTGCAGGTCCTCGACCAGCGGGCGCAGCAGGGACTCGGGTGGGGCGTCGGTGGTCAAGCGTTCCTCCGTCGAAAGTAAGAAGTCCTACTCCCTACTATCTCACCGATCGCGCATGACGCGCCGCCGCAACCACCCCGCTAGTTGCTTGAAGCGCTCCTCAGGCCGCCGGTACAGCTCTTGGCTCAGCTCGTCGATCCGCGCCTGACGCTCGGCGATCTCCTGACGCAAGCGGTCGTTCTCGATCTCCTGCTCGAGCGTGCGGCCCTCGTGGCGCCAGAGCAGACGCAGCAGCCGACCCAGCTCGACCGGCGGCTCGCCGGGCCCCGACTCGCCACCCGCCGCTCGGCGCAGGACCTCGACCAGCTCGAACGCATGACGGTTCGCACTGTGGTTCTTCGCGACGAGGTCGCGGTTCACGACACCCATCTCGGGCTCGTAGGCCGCCAATTCGTCCGTCAGTCGGTCCAATCCGGTCACCGCTGGCGTAGCGCCGCCCGCGAAGCCGTCGGCCTCTATCGCTGGGTACTTCTCCGCGGTCAACCAACCGTCCCCACCGAACCAGTCGAGGATGAGCACCGCGCGTCCGCAGGACATCCCCTCGAGCGCCGCGCGGCCATAGCCGATCACCACGTCGGCAGCGGCGATCGCCTCCTCTGGGCGCTCTGT
>CAMLNW010000196.1 GCA_946481495.1 uncultured Actinomycetes bacterium | reverse complement strand
ACCCTCGCCGAGGCGATCCTCGTGGACGAGGCCACCGACCTCGTCGAGCGCACGGGGTCCGTCGGTCACATCGTCGTCGACGGCTGCGAGGCGACACCCGCTGAGCCGGGCGCGTTTCCGCGGCCAGGGTCGCTGGAGTGGCACTGCAGCGGCCGTGGGCTCGAGCGCGAGGCGACGCGCTGCGCCGAGCAGCACGCCGACAGCGAGCTCGGGCGATGCCTAGCCGAGCGCGGCCGGGTGTCGGGCCGCGACGCGGTCGCTGCCGCGCGCGCAGGCGACGCGCGTGCGCTGGAGCTGATGGCGGGCTACGGCCGCTGGCTGGGGACGGGCATCGCGACCGTCGTGAACATCTTCGAGCCGAAGCGGGTCGTGATCGGTGGCGGCCTTTCGACCGCCGCCGAGCTGTTCCTCGATGCGGCCGTCGCCGAGGCGGCCCGCTGGGCGCTGCCGGCGCTTTGGGAGCGGACGACCGTGGGGCTCGCGCGCGGGGGCGCGGACGCCGGCGTGATCGGCGCCGCGGTACTCGCCACCCACGAGCTGCAGCGCAGCGGACATACTGCGAGGTGAACGTGCAACGAGCGAGCGACAGGGGAGTTGGATGACCGCGACCACGACCGACCGAGAGGCTCTCGACAAGCTCTGCATCGACACGATCAGGACGCTGTCGATCGACACGGTCCAGAAGGCCAACTCCGGTCACCCCGGGGCGCCGATGGCCCTGGCTCCCGTCGCCTACCAGCTCTACACCGAGACGCTGAAGCACTCCCCGGCGAACCCAGGCTGGTTCGACCGCGACCGCTTCGTCCTCTCCGCCGGGCACGCCTCCGCGCTGCTCTACTCGATCCTCCACCTGACCGGCTACGGGATCTCGCTCGACGACCTGAAGAGCTTCCGGCAGCTCGGCAGTCCGACCGCCGGTCATCCGGAGCATGAGGCAGACGGCACGCCTGGCGTCGAGGTCACGACCGGCCCGCTCGGCCAGGGCGTCTCGAACGCCGTCGGCTTCGCGCTCGCCGAGCGGATGCTTGCGGCCCGCTACAACCGTCCCGGTCACGAGGTGATCGACCACCACACCTTCGCGATCGCCAGCGACGGCGACGTCCAGGAGGGGATCTCCGCCGAGGCGAGCTCGTTCGCCGGTCATCTCGAGCTCGGCAAGCTGATCGTCTTCTACGACAACAACCACATCCAGCTCGCCGGCTCGACCGCGATGTCGTTCAGCGAGAACGTCCACCTGCGTTACGAGTCCTACGGTTGGCACACGGTGGAGGTCGAGGACCTGACGCTGGAGGCGCTCCAGGCCGCGATCGCCGAGGCGAAGGCGGTCGACGACAAGCCGTCGCTGATCGTTTTGCACACCCACATCGGCTACGGCTCGCCAAACAAGCAGGACACCCACTCGGCGCACGGCTCGCCGCTCGGCGAGGATGAGGTGCGGCTGACCAAGGAGTTCTACGGCTGGGACCCGGACGCCCAGTTCCTCGTGCCGGAGGCCGCGGGCGAGCACTTCCTCGGCGCCGTCGAGCGTGGCCGCGAGGCCGAGGCGGAGTGGAGCGGGCGGATGTACGCCTATCGTGACGCGCATCCCGAGCTCGCGGCGGAGCTCGACGTGGTGATCGCCGGCAAGCTGCCCGACGGCTGGGACGCCGACGTGCCGCGCTTCGACCCGAACGACGACGCGATCGCCACGCGCAAGGCGTCGTCGCAGGTGATCCAGTGGGCGGCCGCGCAGGTCCCGCAGCTGGTCAGCGGCTCCGCCGACCTCGAGCCCTCGACGCTGACCGAGATCGAGGATGGCGGCTCCGTCGCGCCGGGCGACTACAGCGGCCGCAACGTCCACTATGGCGTCCGTGAGCACGCGATGGCCGGCATCGTCAACGGGCTCAACCTGCACATGGTGCGCGCCTTCGGCTCGACCTTCTTCAACTTCCTCGACTACCAGAAGGCGTCGCTGCGGCTCGCGGCCTTGATGCGCCTGCCCGCGATCGCGGTCTACACCCACGACTCGATCGGCCTCGGCGAGGACGGCCCGACGCACCAGCCGATCGAGCAGCTCGCCCACCTGCGCGCGACGCCGTTCGTCTACGCGGTCCGCCCCGCCGACGCCAACGAGACGGCGCTGGCGTGGCGCTTCGCGTTGCGCCAGGAGGAGGGCCCGACCGCGCTCGTGCTGACCCGTCAGGGGCTGCCGATCATCAATCCGGAGTCGATTCCCGACGACGCGATCGAGCGCGGCGCCTACGTGCTGCGTGAGGCGTCGGACGGCGGCGAGCCGCGACTGATCCTGATCGGCACCGGCTCCGAGGTGTCGCTCTGCCTTGCCGCGGCCGAGCAGCTCGAGGCCGGCGGCATTCCGACGCGCGTGGTCAGCATGCCCTGCGTCGACCGCTTCGGCGAGCAGGACCAGGCCTACCGCGACAACGTGCTGCCGCCGTCCTGCCCGGCCCGTGTCTCGGTCGAGGCGGCCTCGACGTTCGGCTGGGAGCGCTGGATCGGCGATGCCGGGGAGGCTGTCGGGATGACTGGTTTCGGAGCCTCAGCACCGGCAAAGAACCTGTTCAAGAACTTCGGATTCACAGCCGAGCACGTCGCCGAGACCGGCCGGCGGGTCGTCGAGCGAGTCGACGCCGGCTGAGCCGCGCACAGACTTAGATAAGAGGAGATCGAGATGAGCGCCACGACTTCACAGAACGAGCGGCTCGCGAAGCTGACCGCGGCCGGGGTCAGCGTCTGGCTCGATCAGATCCGGCGTTCGCTGATCGAGTCCGGCGAGCTGGCGCGGCTGCGCGACGAGCTGTCGCTGCGCGGTGAGACCTCGAACCCGGCGATCTTCGAGAAGGCGATCCTCGGCTCCGACGAGTACGACGAGTTCATCGGGCGGCTGGCGGGGGAGGGCAAGGACGCGACCGAGATCTACCTCGAGATCGCGATCCGCGACGTCCAGGACGCCTGCGACATCATGCGGCCGGTCTGGGAGCAGGCCGGTGGGGCGGATGGCTTCGTCTCGCTCGAGGTCGAGCCGTCGCTCGCCCACGACACCGCCAAGACGCTCGAGCAGGCGCGCGAGCTGTGGGCGCGCGTCGACCGGCCGAACGTGATGATCAAGATCCCCGGCACCGAGGAGGGCGTCTCGGCGATCGAGGACGCGATCGCCGACGGCATCAACGTCAACGTGACGCTGCTGTTCAAGGTCGAGTCCTATGAGGCGATCGCTGAGGCCTATGTCCGTGGCATGGAGCGGCGCCTGGAGGCCGGGCAGTCGCTCGACATCCACTCGGTCGCGAGCTTCTTCGTCTCACGCGTCGACAGCGAGGTCGACAAGCGGCTGGCGAAGCTCGGGCGCGAAGACCTGCGCGGACAAGCGGCGATCGCCAACGCCCAGGCGGCCTACCAGAGCTTCAAGCGGATCTTCCACGGCGAGCGCTACGCGGCGCTGCGCGAGGCCGGAGCGCCGCTGCAGCGGCCGCTGTGGGCCTCGACCGGCGTCAAGGACCCGGCCTACCCCGACACCAAGTACGTCGACGGCCTGGTCGCCCCGACGACCGTCAACACGATGCCGATGGACACGCTGCTCGCGGTTGCCGAGCGGTCGGAGATCGATCCCGGGTCGGCCGAGCGCGACCCGACACCGGTGCTCGACGCGCTTGCCGAGGCAGGCATCGACATGACCGACGTCACCGACACGCTGCTGCGCGAGGGGATCGAGAAGTTCGTCGAGCCGTTCGACAAGCTGATCTCCGGCGTCGAGTCGATCCGCGAGGCGGTCTTGACCGGGCGGCCTCAGACGATCGAATCGTCGCTGCCGGAGGACCTCGAGGGTCCGATCGCCGAGCGCGCGAAGCTTGCCGAGCAGGAGGACGTGGCCCGCCGCCTGTGGGCGAAGGACGAGTCGCTCTGGGGCGGCCCCGGCGTGCCGGAGATCGGCAACAGGCTCGGTTGGCTGACGGTCTCGGACGAGATGCTGGAGCAGGTCGGCGATCTGCGCGAGTTCGTCGACGGCGTCAAGGCCGACGGCTTCACCGATGCGGTTCTGCTCGGGATGGGCGGGTCGAGCCTCGGTCCGGAGGTCATCCGGCGCAGCTTCGGTGAGCTCGAGGGCGGCCTGCGGCTGCACGTCGTCGACACCACCGCCGCTGACGCGATCCTCGCGCTCGAGCGCTCGCTCGACCTGGCGAAGACGTTCTTCGTCGTCTCCTCGAAGTCGGGCGGGACGATCGAGACGCTCTCGCACATGAAGTACTTCTACGAGCGGACCGGCGGCAACGGCGGTCAGTTCGCGGCGGTGACCGATCCGGGCAGCCCGCTGGTCGCCAAGGCGCAGGAGCGCGGCTTCCGGCGCGTGTTCGAGAACAACCCGAACATCGGTGGCCGCTACTCGGTGCTGTCGCACTTCGGGATGGTGCCGGCGGCGCTGATGGGAGTCGACGTCGAGGCGCTGCTCGGCTCGGCCAAGGAGGCCGAGGCGGCCTGTCAGAACTTCGACGGGACAGCGCACAACTCCGGTCTCTGGCTTGGAGCGGCGATCGGGGAGGCGGCGCTGCGGGGTCACGACAAGCTGACGTTCGTCGTGTCGCCGCGGATCGCGAGCTTCGGCCTCTGGGTCGAGCAGCTCGTCGCCGAGTCGACCGGCAAGCAGGGGCGAGGGATCCTGCCGGTCGCCGGCGAGCCGCTCGGCAAGCCGGAGAGCTATGGCAGCGATCGCCTCTTCGTCTACCTGCGCGACGCCGACGAGCCCGACGCCGAGCTCGACGCCGGCGTCCAGGCTCTGCGCGAGGCCGACCAGCCGGTGATCACGGTCGCGACCGACGGCGCCGAGGGCCTGGGGCGGGTGTTCTTCTTCGCAGAGTTCGCGGTCGCCGTCGCCGGCTGGGCGCTCGGGATCAATCCGTTCGACCAGCCGAACGTCCAGGAGGCGAAGGACAACACCGACAAGGTGCTCGCCGCCGCCGAGCCGCCGGTCGTCGAGGAGGCCGACGACGACGCGCTGCGCGCGCTGCTGCGCAAGGCGGCCCCGCCGCACTACGTGGCGATCCTCGGCTACGTCCAGCCGCTGCCGGAGTTCGACGCCGCGATCGACGAGCTGCGGACGGCGATCCGCGACGCGACCACCGCGACGACGACGTTCGGCTACGGACCGCGCTTCCAGCACTCGACCGG
>CAMLNW010000195.1 GCA_946481495.1 uncultured Actinomycetes bacterium | reverse complement strand
AAGTCCGGCCGCAGGAGCGAGACGTGCTTGAGGCTCGCGAACCCGGCCCCGCAGTCGTCGACGGCCCGCCGCACGCCGGCCCCGCGCATGCCGTCGATCGGCCTGTCGCCCGACGAGCGGATCGTCGGCCTGGACGTCCGACCCGCGACCGGTGAGCTTTGGGCACTAACCAGCCTCGACTGGCTTGTCACGGTCGATATCGAGACAGGGCAGATACATCGGGTGGGTACACCGCTGTCGTCCGTGTCGACCGACCAGGACGCTGGATTCGACTTCGACCCGGTCGGAGGTTTGCTGAGGATCGTCACGACCGCCGACCAGATCATCGACGTCGATCCATCGACCTTCGCTGTTTCTCCCGAGGACGCGCTCGATCCGACCAGCGCGAACGTTGTCGCCACGGCCTATAGGGCTGACGGGACGCTGTTCGGGATTGACACGTTGGACGACGGCCTCATTCAGATAGCGGCCACTGGTGAGTTGGGGACGCCGGCCCCGTTGGGGGTGGACGTCGAGGGCGGCGGGTTCGACATCGTGGGGGCCTCGAACGCGGCCTTCGCGGCGCTGCACCCCCTGCTCGGTGGGTCGACGCTCTACACGGTAAATCTCGCGACCGGCCAGCTGAGCGGCGTCGGGGCGATCGCCGGCGAGCGGCTCGGGAGCTTCGCGATGCTCCCGGCTGGCGCGGCGCGGACCAGCACCGCCTCCACGGAGGCCAGCGAGGCGGGCGGTACGGCGACGGTGACCGTGGAGCGCTCGGGCGAGTCGCTCGCGCCGGCCACGGTCTCGTACAGGACGGTGGACCAGACCGCGGTCGCGGGCCAGGATTACGGCGCCGTTACGGGAACGCTCGACTTCGCCCAGGGCGAGCGCTCGAAGACGGTGAGCATCCCGCTGCTCCAGGACAGCCAGCTCGAGGCGCCCGAGTCGTTCGCGCTCGTCCTTGGGCCGACGTCAGGGGGCGTCGCGCTCGACACCCGCGAGCACGCGATTCGACTGCTCGACGACGAGCGCTCGTCGATCCGCATCACGGTCGGGCCAGACAGGATCCGGCCGACGGTCCTGCTCGCGCCCCAGCTCCCAGACCATCTGCGCGCGCTCGCCCGCGCGCGCCGCCTGAAGCTCGACGTCTCGTGCTCCGAGCGCTGCACGGTCAAGTTGTCGCTGAAGCTCGGCCGCACGCGGATTGGCGCTGGCCTCGCGAAACTCAACAGGGCTAGCGTCAAGCGGGCGACGGTGCGCTTGACGAAGGCCGGTGCCAAGGCGATCGCCAAGGCGGCCAAGGCACGCAAGCCCGGTCGGGTGGCGCTCAAGCTGACTGGCGTCGCGACCGATGCGGCCGGCAACTCCGCCCAGCGGACGGCGACGCTGCGGCTGGCGCGGCGCTGATCAGGGGCGGCTGTGGCGACTGGAAGTGAGCGGTCGAAGCGCGAGCGCAGTCGCGCGGCGGTGCGCGATGCCGTGGCCCACGCCAAGACGCCGGCAACCCCGGCGCGCGGCCAGGATCCGCTGTCCGGCGAGCTGCGGCGACGCGAGGTGCTGCCGTTGCTGGTGCTCCATCTGATCGCCGCCGGCCCCTCCTACGGGAATCAGCTGATGGAGCGGATCGCCGGCATGACCGAGGGCGTGCTGACCGTCAACCCGAACACGATGTACCCCCTGCTGCGCAAGCTCGAGGCGGCGGGGCTGATCGAGGGGGACTGGGAGCATCCCGAGCGACGCACCCGTCGCTTCTACTCGATCACCGCGGCCGGCGAGGAGGAGTACGCACGACTGCGCGAGGAGGTGCGGCCGTTCCTCGACTCGGTCGCCCGCTCGATCGATGACATCGTCGGCGAGGTTTATCCCTAGCCGCGGAAGCGGCTGCGCTACGGTTGGCCGGCCAGCCAGTAGACCGTCGACCAGGAGGAAGCCTTGCCCCGTAGCGAGCCCCGCCCACTCAACGGCAAGGTGATTGCCATAACCGGTGCCGCGCGCGGCATCGGACTCGCGACGGCCAAGGCGTGTGCCGCACGGGGAATGAAGGTCGCGATCGGCGACCTCGACCTCGCGGAGGCCCAGCGTGCGGCCGAGTCGGTGCCCGGCGCGATCGCGCTGGCGCTCGACGTGACCGACCGCCAGTCCTTCGACGCCTACATCGACGCCGCGGAGGCGCAGCTCGGGCCCGTTGACGTGCTCGTCAACAACGCCGGGATCATGCAGCTCGGCTCGTTCCTCGAGGAGGACGAGGCGACGGCGATCCGTCAGGTCGACATCAACGTCCATGGCGTACTGCACGGGATGAAGTCGGTGCTGCCGCGCTTCAAGACGCGCGGCACCGGCCACCTGATCAACATCGCCTCGATGGCCGGCAAGACGGGCGTTCCCGGCGGCGCCACCTACTCTGGCACGAAGTTCTTCGTCTACGGCGTCAGCGAGGCCCTGCGCGGTGAGCTGCGCGGCACGGCGATCGAGGTCTCGGTCGTGATGCCGGTCCCCGTTAATACCGAGCTGGCAGCGGGCCTGGAGCGCGGACGCGGCTCCACCTTCGTCGAGCCCGAGGACGTCGCTGCGGAGATCGTCGCGACGCTCGAGCACCCGCGCTTCGACGTTCCGGTCCCGCGTTCGATCGGCCGGCTCGTACACGTCACCGGCGTCCTGCCGCGCGGGGCGCGCGAGGCGCTCGGCCGCGCCTTCAAGGCCGACAAGATCCTTGCGGAGGCCGATCAGAACGCCCGTCGCGACTACGAGCTGCGCGCCGCGCACTCCGACCCGGGCCTCGAGGCCGGCGACGAGGCCAAGCAGCTCCCCGGTCACTAGCAGCGGAGGGCGCAGCCGGACCGGTCCTAGAGCTCCGCTCCTGAACTGGCGGGAGCGAGGTCCGGCGAGTACCGCAGCCTGAGATAGCCTCCCGCGCCGCAAACTTAATCGGAAGGGAAGAATGCACGTATTCAAAGCCGCCGTCGTAGGCGCGGGGACGATGGGCGGCCAGATCGCCCAGACGATCGCCGCCTCCGGCATCACCGTCGTCCTCAAGGACATCAAGCAGGAGCTCGTCGACGCCGGTCTCACCGAGGCCCGCAACGTCACCCAGGGCCAGATCGGCAAGCTGGTCAAGAAGGGCAAGCTGACCGAGGAGCAGTGCGAGGCGGCGGTCCAGGAGGTCCTTGACCGGATCATCGGAACCACTAGCTACGAGGGCTTCGGCGACGTCGACTTCGTCATCGAGGCGGTGCCGGAGATCATCGGCCTCAAGCAGATCAAGCAGGCGGTCTTCGGCGAGCTCGACGCGGTCACTCCCGGCCACGCGATCCTCGCCTCGAACACCTCGTCGCTGTCGATCTCGGAGATCGGCGAGCAGACGCTGCGTCCCGACAAGGTCGTCGGCTTCCATTACTTCTACCCGGCGTCGATCATGCCGCTGATCGAGATCGTGATCGGCGACGACACCTCGCCCGAGACGGTCGAGGTCGCGCTCAACTTCGCGCAGACGATCAAGAAGCAGCCGATCACCTGCGCCGAGGTTCCCGGCTTCGTCGTCAACCGCATCCTCAACTCGGCGGTCTGCGAGATCTGGCGCGCCCAGGAGGAGCAGGGGCTGTCGATCAAGAGCATCGACGAGGGCGTCGCCGCGGCCAACGTCGCGCCGATGGGCCCGTTCATGCTCGTCGACCTGCTCGGCCTCGACACCGTGCTGCACGTCGCCAAGCACCTGCGCGAGAGCTACGGCGACCGCTTCTTCGTCTCCGCGGAGATGGAGCGGCTGGTCAGCGAGGGCAAGCTCGGCGCCAAGACCGGCGGAGAGGGCTTCTACGCCAACGGTGAGCCGAACATCAAGGGCGATGGCGACGCCGACGCCGCCGAGCTCGCCGAGATCTGGGCGATGAAGGCGCTGCGCGAGTCGCTGCTGGTGCTCGAGGAGGGCGTCTGCACGGTCCGCGAGATCGACCTCGGCCTGATGGCCGGTGCCGGCCTCGACCCGCGCCGCGGCCTGCTGCCGCCGTTCTGGAAGGCCGACGTCGAGGGTCTCGACGTCGCGCTCGAGAAGATGGAGCAGCTCGAGGAGAAGTACGGCGAGGAGCGCTTCGGCGTGCCGACGATCCTGCGCCGCATGGTCGCCCAGGGCCGGCTCGGCATCGCCGCCGGCCAGGGCTTCTACGCTTGGGCGCGTCCCGACGAGGGCGAGCAGCGCGAGACGGTCAAGCTGGAGACGCGCGGCGACGTCGCGATCGCCTGGCTGGCCAACGCGCCGATGAACGCGATCTCGCCGCAGGTGATCGAGGATCTCGGCGCCGTCTGGGAGAAGGTGACCAGCGAGGGCAAGGTCGGCGCGATGATCGTCGCGTCGTCTATCCCGGTCGTCTACTCGGCGGGCGCCGACATCAAGGCGTTCACTCAGATGGACGAGGCCAAGGGTGCCGACCTGATCCACTCGGGTCACGCGTTGCTGCGCAACCTCGGCCAGAACCGCGTCTCGACGATCGCTGCGGTCAACTCGATCGCCTTCGGCGGTGGTTGCGAGCTGGCGATGGCCTGCGACGTGCGGATCGCCGCCGAGTCGGCGATCTTCGGCCAGCCGGAGATCAAGCTCGGGATCATCCCCGGCTTCGGCGGCACGCAGCGGCTGCCGCGACTGGTCGGCGAGAACAAGGCACTCGAGATGAACCTGACCGGCGACGCGATCACCGCCGGCGACGCGTTCGAGTACGGCCTCGTTAACCGCGTCGTGCCGGACCACGAGCTGTTCGACACGGCGCTGTCGTGGGCGCGCAAGCTCGCCGGCCAGGCGCCGGTCGCCGTCGAGCAGATCAAGGCGGTCTCGGCCGCCGGCGATCTCGACGAGGGCATCGAGGCCGAGAAGGCCGGCTTCGCCGCGGCGTTCAACTCCGAGGACGCCAAGGAGGGCATCAGCGCCTTCCTCGGCAAGCGTGCGCCCAAGTGGAGCGGACGCTAGACAGCAGAACCGACGAGCTCGCCAGCCTCCTCCGTGAGGCTGAGCGAGCGGTAGTGCTGACCGGAGCGGGGATCTCGGTGCCGTCCGGGATCCCCGACTTCCGCAGCCCCGGAACCGGGATGTGGGAGGGCGTCGACCCGATGGAGGTTGCGCACATCGACGCCTGGCGGCGCGATCCCGACCGCTTCTGGCGCTTCTACGGCGCCCGCTTCGCCTCGCTGGTCGACAAGCGCCCGAACCGCGGCCATGAGGTCGTAGCCGAGCTCGAGCGCAGCGGACGAATCCGCGGCACGATCACCCAGAACATCGACCGGCTGCACCGTTCGGCGGGCAGCGAGCGGCTGCTCGAGATCCACGGCTCGATCGAGTCGAGCGT
>CAMLNW010000194.1 GCA_946481495.1 uncultured Actinomycetes bacterium | reverse complement strand
CGAGGCGGTCAACAAGGTGCTGCGCGAGATGGAGAAGGAGCGCGCCCAGGCATACGGCGGGCTCAACCGCCAGCTCGTCGAGGTGACCGAGACCCAGCAGCGGCTGCACGCCGAGACGGCGAACCTCGTCACCGCGCTGCGTGCCCCGCACGTCCGCGGCCGCTGGGGCGAGGTCCAGCTCAAGCGGGTCTGCGAGATGGCGGGCATGCTCGCCTACTGCGACTTCTACGAGCAGCAGACGGTCACCGGCGACAGCGGCGTGCTGCGTCCCGACGTGGTGGTCAAGCTGCCCGGCGGCAAGGACGTAGTCGTGGACGCCAAGGCGCCGCTGGCGGCTTACCTCGACGCGATCGAGGCGAAGGACGAGGCGACGCGCGAGTTGCACCTGGACACGTTCGCCCGTCACGTTAACGAGCACATCAAGAAGCTTTCGGCGAAGTCCTACTCGGCTCAGTTCGACTCGTCACCCGAGTTCGTTGTGATGTTCCTGCCCGGCGAGGTCTTCTACTCGGCGGCGCTCGAGCGGATGCCCGACCTGATCGAGCGCTCGGTCGAGGAGTCGGTGCTGATCGCAACGCCGACGACGCTGATCGCGCTGCTGAAGGCGGTCGCCTACGGCTGGCGCCAGGAGAAGATGGCCGAGTCGGCGCGCGAGGTGTCGGCGCTCGGCCGCGAGCTCTACCAGCGGCTGTCGGTGCTCAGTGACCGCTTCGTCACGCTCGGCCGCCGGCTCGACTCGTCGGTGAAGGCCTACAACGACACCGTCGGCACGCTCGAGAGCCGCGTGCTGGTCTCGGCGCGCAAGTTCGACGAGCACGGCGTCGCGCCCGACGGCGCGGAGCTCGAGGCGCCGGCGCCGATCGAGCTGTCCGCGCGCCGGTTGCGCGCCGCCGAGGTCGACGGCGAGGACGACGAGCCGCGCGAGCTTCCCCGCACCGCCGAGGATCTGCTCTAGGCTGAGTCCATGATCGGATTCATCGTCGCCGGAATCTTCATCGGCATCCTCGCCCGCTTGATCATCCCCGGCCGCCAGCGGATTGGCGTGTTGATGACGATCCTCGCGGGCCTGCTCGGATCGATCGCCGGCGGCCTGTTCGCCTCGTGGATCGGCACCGGCGGGATCTGGGAGCTCAACTTCCTCGGCTTCGTTTGCGCGATCGGCGCGGCGGTGCTGTTCATCGCTGCCGCGGAGGGGCTCCGGCTCGGTCCGGGCAACCGCCGCGAGCTCGGGCGTTAGCGCCCAGCTAGCAGCGCTTTTCAGCATTCCTGCTACGGTCCGTCGCGTCGGTCGCCAACCGTGGCGGCCGAGAGAGCCCGTCCTTGCTGCGTCTCAACGCGTCCGGGGTAGTGGATCTCCCCGTCGCATTCAAGGAGTCGCAGTTCATATGTCCCAGCAGTCCTTCGCCGATCTCGGCGTGTCAAATCCCGTGCTGTCCGCGCTGGAGCAGCGCGGCATCACCGAGCCGTTCGCCGTCCAGCGCCTCGTCATCGAGGACGTGCTCGCCGGCCGTGACGTGCTCGCCCAGTCGCCGACCGGATCGGGCAAGACGCTCGCCTTCGGCGTTCCGCTGATCGATCGCATCGCGGCCGACTCGCGCCGCCCGGCCGGCCTGATCCTCGCCCCGACCCGCGAGCTGGCCTGCCAGATCGTCGACGAGATCTACGAGATCGCGCACTCACGCGCGCTGTCGGTGGCGCCCGTCTACGGCGGCGTCGGCATCCAGGCACAGGCGCGCAAGGCGTCGAAGGCGCACATCGTCGTGGCGACCCCCGGTCGCCTCGAGGATCTGATCCAGCGCCGTGAGCTCTCGCTCCAGCACGTCCAGGTGCTGGTCCTCGACGAGGCCGACCGGATGCTCGACATGGGCTTCAAGCCCGCCGTCGACCGGATCGTCAGGCAGACCCCGAGCGATCGCCAGACGATGTTCTTCTCGGCGACGCTCGACGGCGCGCCCGGCCAGGTCGCACAGTCCTACACCCGTGACGCCGCTCGTCACGTCCACACGCCGAAGGTCGAGCGCAAGGCCGACGTGCAGCACCGCTTCGTCCACCTCGCGCACGCCGACAAGGTCGACACGCTGATCCGCGAGCTGAACGAGACCGAGCGCGGGCGCACGCTCGTCTTCGTCCGCACCAAGCGTGGCGCCGACCGGCTCGTCCAGCGGCTCGCCAAGAGCAACATCAAGGCTGTCGCGATGCACGGCAACAAGACGCAGAACCAGCGCCAGCGCGCGCTCGCGAGCTTCGAGTCGGGCAAGGTCGACACGCTCGTCGCGACCGACGTCGCGGCGCGCGGCATCGACGTCCCGGACGTCACCCACGTCTTCAACTACGACGCCCCCGAGGACCGCGACACCTACGTCCACCGTGTCGGCCGCACCGGCCGCGCGGGAGCGACCGGCGCCGGCGTCAGCTTCGTGATCGCCGATCAGGCGCGCGACATGCGCCGGATTGCGACCGACCTCGGCCTGATCGCCGAGTTCGACCACGAGGCGCCGGCCCATGTGACCGGCGGCGATCGTGACGTCACTCCGCGTGGCAACGGCGGCGGTCATCGCGGTCAGGGCGGCCAGAAGCGCGGCCGCAACGGTGGCGGCGGTAAGGGCCGCGGTCGCTCGAACGATCGTCAGGGTCGTGGCCGCTCCGCGAGCGAGTCGCGCGACGGCTCCAACGGCAACCGTCCCAAGGCACGCCCGAACGGCTCGGGCACCGCGACCGGCAACGTCGCCTCGTCGCGCCCGCCGCGCAAGCGCCGCTCGCGCGTCTGAGGATGATCTTCCACGATTGTGTGGGCTAGAGCCCGCACGATCGTGGAAGAGAAGCGCCGCTCCGTTTAGGCTCGCGCCATGGCGGAGGCGCCACAGCGCCTGGAGCGCTCGACGGTCGTAGCCCTGGCGGCGATGGCGATGGCGGTCTTCGTGATCGCCAACGACGTGACCGCACTCAGCGTCGCGCTGCCGGACATCGAGAGCGACTTCGACGCCGACCTCGGCACCGTCCAGTGGGTGATCAGCGCCTACGCGCTGATCTTCGGCGTGCTGATCGTCACCGGCGGCCGGCTCGCCGACCTGCTCGGGCGGCGACGCGTCTTCTTCATCGGCGCGGCGATCTTCGCCTTCTTCTCGCTGCTCGGCGCGCTCGCGCCCGGCGTGATCACGCTGATCGTCGCACGCGGCCTGATGGGCATCGGCGGTGCGCTGATGTGGCCGGCGATCCTCGGCATGACCTACTCGATCCTGCCCAAGGATCGGGCCGCGCTCGCGGGCGCGCTGATCATCGGCGCCGCGGGCTTCGGCAACGCCGCCGGCCCGCTGATCGGCGGCTTCCTGACCGACGCCTTCGACTGGCGCTGGATCCTGGCGCTCAACCTGCCGATCGCCGCGCTCGCCAGCTTCGTCACCTGGCGCTACGTCCCCGAGTCGAGCAGCGAGGACACCGACCGGCGGTTCGACTACGCCGGCGTCGCCACGCTGTCGGTCGGCCTGATCGCGCTGCTCGTCGCGCTCGACGAGGTGACCGGCCTCGGCTGGACCGATCCCGTGATCCTCGGCCTGTTCGCGCTCTGCGTCGTCCTGCTGGTCGCCTTCGTCTTCAGCGAGCGCCGCGCCGGCGCGGCAGCGCTCGTTCCTGACGACGTGATCGCCAACCGCGCCTTCCGCTCGGCCTGCCTGGCGGTGCTGCTGATGTCGCCGACCTTCTTCGTCGCGCTGATGTACCTCCCGCAGTTCATGCAGAAGATCCTCGAGTACACGCCGGTCGAGGCCGGGCTCGGCCTGCTGCCGATGATGGGCGTCTTCGCGGCGGTCTCGTTCACCGCCGGCCCGCTCTACGAGCGTCTCGGCCCGCGGCCCGTGATCGCCGCGGGGGCGTTCTGCCTGGTTACCGGCCCGCTGTTGATCTCGCTGATCGAGCGCGGCGACAGCTGGGCTCAGCTGATCCCCGGAATGGTCGTGCTCGGCGTAGGTGTCGGCCTCTTCTACAGCTCGATCACGACCGCCGCGGTCACCGCGCTCGACGAGTCGCGCGCCAGCCTCGCCGGCGGCATCGTCTACATGTTCCAGGTCGCCGGCGGGTCGATCGGGCTCGGCCTGGCCACGACCGTCTTCACCGAGGCCGTCGAGCGCGGCGGCTTCGAGGACGGCTTCCAGTGGGTATTCCACCTTGTCGCCGCGCTCGCGCTCGCCGCGCTGGCCGTCGTCCTGCTCTACGTCGGCCGCGCCGAGGACTATGAGCAGGCGGTCAGCCGAGGACGGTGATCAGCACTTGCCAGGCTTCTTGGCGCCTGGCGCCAAGCACTGCAGCTTCGAGGCGGGCTTCTTGCTCTTGCGCACCGTGTAGGTGAAGACCTTCCCGACCAAGTTCGGCGCCGTGACCGTGATCTTGAGCTTGGTGCCGACTGGCAGCTTGCGGCCGGCGAAGGGCTTGCCGAGCTCGAGCTTGGCGCGGGGCTTCCTGGAGGTGATCTTGCGCGACTTGAAGGGGCAGCGCTTCTGCGACACGCGCTTCGCCGTCTTGCAGGCGATGACGACCTTTGCCCGAGCCGGGAGCTTCTTCAGCGTCAGGCTACGGACCTTCGTGAACGTCTGGGCGACCGTCCACTTGGGCGACAGCTTAGAGCCGATCTTGCGCGGCGGCGCCAGGACCCGGACGGTGGCCGTCGCGGGGTCCGAGGGTACTCCGGCCGCGACGGCTCGATAGGCGAACGAGTCGGTCCCGGTGGTGCCGATCTGCGGTGCGTAGCTGACCTGGTTGCCGCGGACTCCCGCGAGCGTCCCGCGCGCCGGATCGCCTGCCTTCTCGTATGTCAGCGGGTCGCCGTCGGGGTCGGAGCAGCTGAGCGTGACCGTCACGGCGGTGTTGCGCTGTGTGCTCGCGCTGACGTTCTGGCAGACCGGCGGCCGGTCGATCTCGAACGCCCAGACGCGGCCGTTGCCGCCCGCATAGAGGTGGCGGCCGTTGCCGGCGACGGACAAGGCCTGGACCCGGTTGCCCTGCTGGAAGGTCCCACAGGTATCTGTCGCCGGCGCGCTGACGCAGTGCAGTGGCGGCGGCGCGAGCGCCAGCGTACCGCCGGCGCGCGAAAAGCTCCAGACGGCCGAAGCGCTGCTCTCGGTGCCGAGGTAGACGTTGCCCCCGTCCGGCGTGCTGGCGACGTCGCGCGCTGGAAAGAAGGTAGTGCAGCAGGCCCCGCCAGGCGTCGTCGCGCAGCCGCTGAAGACGCTCGTCGGGTAGCCGAAGCAGTTGCCCACATCGGGCGTGAGATTGCCGGACGCGGGATCGCGGCGAACCGTCGTCAGCGACTGCTGGCTGCCGACGAGGACCGTCGCCCCGCCGTCTGCGAACGCCAGCGCCTG
>CAMLNW010000193.1 GCA_946481495.1 uncultured Actinomycetes bacterium | reverse complement strand
TCTGTGACCGCACGACGCGTCGATCGACGCGGGACGCGACGACCAGCTCGCGTCGAGCCGCGCTGGCCTTCGGCGCGGCGATCACCTTCGCTCGCGCGTGGCAGCGCTCACGCGTGATCCGGCGCTCGTACTTCGTGAGGCGCGACGTCGGCTGGCTGACCATCTCTACGACGCGGTCGATCGAGAACGGCCGGATGTCGTGGTGGCCGCCGCCGCACAGGCCGTGGTCGGCGTGCTGGATGATCCCCGAACGGCCGGGAGTGCAAGGACTCGACGGGTTGACCGACCCGCGCCGAAGCGGGATGTCCGCGCGGTCCTCGATCTGGCGATCGACGAGGCGCATCTTCGCCCAGCCGGCCGGCTCGAGGTAGTCGCGCTCGTTGCCGTAGGCGATTCCCTCAGTCGAGATCGCAAACGGGTTGGCGCCCGCGGACGTCCAAGCCTTCCCCTCGATCGGCACGGCGTAGGCGCAATGGCCCTCTGCGTCGATGATGAAATTCGACGACGCCTTCGTGCCGGACTGAGCGAAGTACGTCCAGATCGCCCAGACGTCCGACCAGCCAGCCCGGTTGATCGACACCGTGTAGTGCTTCTGATTCCAGATCGGCCGAACGCCGTTTCGCGACGACCAGTTGTTCGGCAGGATCTTCGTCACGCAGCCGGCGAAGCCCTGTACGGCTCCGGCCGTCGGCAGCGGCTCGGTCTCGGCGCGGTTGTCGTCGGCCGCCTGGTGGACGTGCTCGCGGATCTCGGTCGCGCGCTGGTCGGGGATCTCGTCGGGCAGCGCGCGCAGATCGCTCTCGACCTGATCGGCGACCTTCTCGACCAGCGGCGCTGGCGCCTTCACGGTCGACGTCGGCAAGCCGTCGCCGGCATGGACGTTCGCGGGCGTGACGATCAGGTCGACGCGGTCCGGCTTGCCGTCGCCGTTGTCGTCGACCAGGCTGATCGTGAGCGCCGAGACGAACACGGCGAGGAACGACAGGGCCACGACCGCCCATGCGGGCGGCTTCCACTTCCACTGCATGACGACCTCCTCAGGTCGGGTTGGTAAGCCCCGTGCAGGGGGCGCCGTTCAGGCGGCCCGTATGGGCCGGTCAGTCGAAGGTGCAGGCGAAGGTCGTGCCGTCGCCGGTGGGTGTGCAGGTCGCGGTCGCGCCCGACAGTGAGCCGGCAGGACCTTGCGGGCCGGGGGGTCCGGCGGGGCCGGCTGGACCGGTAGGTCCCTGGTCGCCGCGGATGCCGTCGGCGCCGCGGTCGCCCTTCCCGCCGTCGCTTCCGGCAGCACCGTCGCGGCCGTTGGCGCCTGGAGTGCCATCGACGCCGTCCTCGCCGGCTACGCCTGGTGCTCCGCGCTCGCCCGCAGGCCCGCGAGCTCCGCGCGCACCTCGCAGCCCCGGCGCGCCGGTGATGCCTGCGAGGCCGCGCTCGCCGCGCTCGCCTTGTAGGACCTCGACGATGTCTTTCGATCGGCGGTCAGCGCGGCCGGCTTTGCGATCTGCCGTGTTGGCGGTGGACTGCGCGGCGCCGGATTCACGGGAGCTGGCGTCGACGGCTAGGTAGATCGCCAGGCCGAGCAAGATCAGCATCACCCCCATCGCGAACCACGACGCGCGCTGGCGGCGCAGCACGCGGTCTAGGAGCTGCCGCATCGGGTCATTCGCTTCGCGGATGTCATCAGGCGTCACGAGGGATCTCCTCTCCGAGGTCAGTAAGGCGCTGCTCGAGCTGTTTGCATCTCGCTTCAAGCCGGTGCCGCTCGCCGCGGCACCACTCGCGCTCGCGGCGGCAGCGGTCTAGGGCCTCTTGCAGCTCGTCGTTGAGGCCCCTCATGTCGGTCATCAACTGCGACTGCTGCTCAACTACTGCCGTCGCCTCCTCACGGGGATGGCGCAAGGCGGCGAAGATCAAAGTTCCGAAGCCGGCGGCCACCGCCACGGCAGGGGCAATCGATGCAATGTCCATGCACGGACAGCCCTCCTTGGGCCGAGGTCGTCGGGTTGGCTAGGGCGCTACGAGATTGCGCGCGCCGGTCATGCCAGCGACGCGGTTGATGTAGGCGTCGATCCGCTTGATGGTCGAGTCGACAGCGACGATCAGCTTGCGCTCGCTCCAGCGCGTCTCGTGGATGAGCCGCGGCCGTGCGTTTGGGTGGTTGACGACTGCGATCGTGTCGCTCGACCTGACGTAGGCGGTCGGCTGCCAGTTGCCGGCACGGTCGCGGATGTAGCCGCCCTCGATATTGATCGTGCCGGCGGCCTTGGCCTGGTTGCGCTCGGCGAGCATCGCCCGGCCAATCTGCAGCGCATCGGGGAGCGTGACCGGGATCGAGATCCGCACCGGGTCGCCCCAGACCTCGAGGCCGTGGCGGTTGGCCGGGTTGGCCGGGTTCGTGTCGCGCAGCTCGGGATAGTCCTCCGGGGTGAGGATCTGCCGGGTGCCGGTTCGGCTGTCTTCGTACTCGACGATGATCCCGTTGCCGGAGGCCTCCTCCTCGTCGCCCGGCAGGTTGATCGTCACGCCGGGATCGTCGACACGGACCTGCCAGTCGTAGTCGGTCAGGTCGGCCGGGCCGAAGTGGACCGTCTTGTCCTCCCAGCAAGCGAGCTCCCAGAAGTGCGGAGCGTTGATGTCGAGGAAAGCGTCGTAGGGATCGGTCAGGTCGTGCCAAGCGATCTGACGCATCGGATAGGTCGTGTCGAGCACGCCGTCAGCGTTGAGCCGCGGGCAGTAGCGCTCGATCAGATAGCGCAGGACGTCTGAGGCGTAGTAGCCGTTGGCGATCGTCAAGTCCGCAACGCCGCGCTTGGTCAGCCCGTGCCGGCCGATCGCCGCTAGGCAAGTGAAGAAGAGGTTGTAGAAGGCGTTGTCGCCACCACCGGCGCCGCCCGGGTAGCTCAGGCGGGCATAGCCGTAGCGTCGCCCCGCCGCAGTCGCCGCGACGGAGCCGGAACCAGGGCCGGCGGCGCGCAGCTCGGACGAGAGGTCGCCCGTCACTCCCGTATCGTCGATGACGATCCCCGTCTGCCACGACCAGTTAGCACTGGTGTGGTCGATGTTCGGCGATTTCTTCCACGCGAAGTACAACTCGCCGAGGTCGACGCCAGGGCCGGCGTCGTACCAGCCCTGCATGTGCGGCTTGTCAACAGCCGTCCAAGGGCCTTGGGCCTGCAGCCGCAACGCTGCCTGCTTGGTCGCCTCGTCCCACTCGACGCTTGGCCCGCCGACCGACCACGAGTTGAGCGCCGCGAGGTTTGCCTGCCGCTGCACCGACGGCCCGGTCCATCGCGAGATGTCGTGGTCGACGATCACGTCGCGGAACGACTTGTCGCGACCGTGCGCCATCCAGCCGACGGCGGCGACCTGGATCGAGTGACCGTCCGCGCCGAGCTCGCGCGGCGCGTCCGCGACACGTCCCTCCCACACCACCCGGCCGGTAGCGTCGATCAGGTTGAAGTCGTCGTGGCGCTCGATGTCGGCGTACTCGCCGTCGATGCGCCGCGGCAGCACGACCGTCGCCTCGCTGAAGCCCTCCATTCGCTTTGTCGAGAACGCCGGCTGGCCGGGCACGCTGTCCGCCGGGCCGGCCGGATCCCACCGGTAGCGGGTCCCATCGGGCTTGACGATCTCGGGGAAGATCGCGATCGGCGGGTCGACCAGTCGCGGCGGCAGCAGCGACGTCTCGAATGTCTCCTCGTCGCCGACCGCAAGCGTGCCGCCCGGGTCGTACTCCTGGCGCGCGACTAGGCGGTAGCGGTAGACCGTGTCGGGGGTCAGGGCGCCTATGAGCTGCGAGACCGGCGTCGAGCCGTCTTCATGGATATCTGCGAAGGCGGGACCGACGGGTGCCAGGTGCGCGCCCACCCATCCGGTGAGGGCGAACTGCGCTTGGGTGACGTACTGAAACGCCCACTTGCCAGGCACGCCATGAACGTCAACCGATCCATTCAGCGTCGCCGAGCTCGCCCCGATCCCCGTCGCAGCACTCGTGACGACATCGACGGGAGGCGCGACTGGCGCCACATCAATCGTGGGCTGTGACGCGACGAATGCCGCAACGGCAGCGGCGGGAACGGCCACGGTGACATCCGCCGCGATCCCTGGCGCGGTGGCGACGAACGCCACGGCCGCCGCAGCCGGCGGCGAGATCGTCATGTCGGGGCCGGTTACCGTCACCCCCGGCGCGGATGCTGAGACGTTCGCGATGCCCGCCGCTGGAGGCGTGACCGTCTCGTCCGGGCCTGTGGCCCCGATCGTCGGCGACGATCCAGTGACAGCGACCGTGGCGACTGTCGGGGAGAGGACGGTGTCAACGACGATGGTCGGAACGCCGGCCGTGATCGCCACCACTGCGGAGGCGGGCGGGGTGACGACGATCGGCGTCACAAGACCCGCCTGGTAGTGCGCCAGGACGCGCGCGGCGGATAGCGCCGTCGGGTAGACCGCGACCTCGTCGATCCGTCCGTCGAAGAAGTCGGTGCTGCCGGCGTCGGCCGCCGCGATGTTGAAGGCGATCGACGTGTTGACCATCGTCGAGTTCGTGACCGTCCCGGTCACGTCCACGCCGTTGACGTAGAGCTTGACCGTGGCGCCGTTCTTGGTCGCTACGACGTGGTAGAGCGTGTTCGCGGCCAGTGTGATCGTCGACTTGACGATGTCCTGGACGCTGTTGCGGCGCAGCAGTAGCCGGTTGTCGGTCCCGACGCGGAAGACGTAGGCGCCAGAGCCCTTGTCCATGATGCCGTTGAAGCGGCCGATCGCGTCCATGTAGATCCACGCCTCGAGCGTGAACACGTCGCCGCGGTCGAACGCGGCCCGATCGGCGAAAGAGACATGGTCATTGGTGCCATCGAAGTTGACCGACGTGTTCGTCGGGTCGCTGGCGATCAGGCCCGCCGCTCCGAGCGTCGGGGCGTTGGTGTAGGTGCCGGCCGCGCCGCCGACGGCGTCTACGCATCCGCCCGACGCATCCCCCAGGCGCATGTACGCGCTCGGGGAGTCGGCGAGGACCTCCGATGAGTAGGACATGCCGGGCGGCGGTGCCGGCCGTTAGGCGTAGGTGCCCTTGAAGACGCCGTCCGCTGGCCAGGTGATCGTCAGATCGCCGCCGGCCGGGTCGCGATCGGTGTCGAGGTCGACGTAGCCGATCAGCTCGTCGGCAGAGCTCGCGCCGCCGCGGTCCTTGTAGATCACGGCGTAGCGGGCGGCCGTCGCGAGGTCGAGGCCTGCCCAGACGACGTCGTCTGCGTCGTAGCGGGTCTCGTTCGAGGCGCCGACGACGGTCGCGGTCTTGCCGGTGAGCGCCGCGCCGCCGGCCGTGTACCCGGTGCCTGAGCACTCGTTGGTCGCGTCGTTGTGGAAATCATGTGCGTCGAGATC
>CAMLNW010000192.1 GCA_946481495.1 uncultured Actinomycetes bacterium | reverse complement strand
CGATGGTCGACCGCCCTGGTGTGACGATCGACCATCGCCGGCGCGAGGGGGCCGACCACACGATCCACGACGTGACGGTTGCCGCCGGCAGCCGGCTCGCGCGCTTGATGGGCTCCCGCACGGCGACCGTCAACTCCTTCCACCACCAGGGCGTCCACCGGATCGGCAACGGCCTGCGTGCCGTCGCCTGGTCGCCGGACGGGGTGGTCGAGGGCATCGAGGCGCCTGCGCGCGACTTTGCCGTGGGTGTCCAGTGGCATGCGGAGAGCCTGATCGAGCGGCGAGAGCAGGCGAGTCTGTTCCGTGGCCTCATCGACGCGGCGATGCGCTTCGAGTCTCGCGACATCACGGTGCGTGCGGCATGAGCGCCCGGCTCCCCGACTGGGCTGTCTGGCAGGGCGGCGACGAGTACACGCTCGGCGCCGAGGAGGAGGTGATGCTGCTCAACCCGCACGACTGGTCGCTGGCCCAACAGATCGACCGCGTGCTCCCGCGGCTGCCCGAGTCGATGGAGGGCCACGTCACGCGCGAGACGCACACCTCGGCGCTCGAGCTGAGCACCGGCGTCCACCAGACGGCGAGCGGCGTCCACGACGAGCTGCGCTCGCTGCGCGACCAGCTCGACCGCGAGCTGTCGGCGCTCGGGCTGCGTGCCGCGAGCGCCGGCACCCACCCGTCGACGGTCTGGCACGAGACCGTCGTGTCGACTGGACCGCGCTATGAGGCGGTCTACGGCTCGATGCGCGAGCTCGCCCGCCGCGAGCCGACCTTCGGCCTGCACATCCACGTCGGGGTCGACGGCCCGGCCGAGGGGATCCGTCTGTTCAACCGGATGCGTGTCCATCTGCCACTGCTGTTGGCGCTATCGGTCAACTCGCCGTTCTGGCAGGGCCGCGACACCGGGCTCGCCTCGGCGCGCACACCGCTGTTCCAGGCCTTCCCGCGCGTCGGCATCCCGCGCGCCTTCCGCGACTACGAGGATTGGGTCGGCGCGGTCGACCTACTGATCCGCTGCGATGCCTTTCCGGAGCCAACGTTCCTCTGGTGGGACGTGCGGCCCCAACCCCGTTTCGGCACCGTCGAGGTGCGTGTGCTCGACGCCCAGACAACAGTCAGCGAGACGGCGGCGCTGGCGGCGCTGGTCCAGTGCATCGCGCGACTCGAGGTCGAGGAGGGCTATGTACCGGCGTCGCTGGTCGGCGAGCAGGAGGCGCTCGAGGAGAACCGCTTTATTGCTGCGCGCGACGGCATGGACGCGCGGCTGATCGACCCGGCGCGCGAGCAGCGGACGCCGGCGCGCGAGCAGCTCGACCGGCTACTCGAAGCCTGTATCCCGCACGCCGAGGCGCTCGGCTGCGAGCGCGAGCTGGCACTCGTCGCGACGATGGCCGACTGCACCGGCGCCAAGCGTCAGCTCGCGCTGGCGCGCGACGAGGGCCGCCTGCCGGGCCTCGTCGAGGCGCTCGCCGACCGCTTCCTAGAGCGGACCCCCGCCGAGCCGCCGCTCCTCCTCGGCCGCTAGCTCGTCGCGCAAGCCGTCCTCGGTCAGCTCCGGCCGGCCGGACGCGCGGCGACGCTCGTTGTTGGCCTCGAGCATCTGAGCTACGTCGTCGAGCTCGAGCTCGACCTCCAGCTCCGGCGAGCGCGTCGGCTTCCAGTCGACCTGGTCGGCGCCGGAGCCCGGATACCACTTGCCGAGCGCGAGCAGAATCAGGATCCCGGCGATCAGGCTGCCGGCGGTCAATAGGGCAAACCCGTCCATCGCCCGAGTCTAGACTCCGCGCGGTGATCGATTTCGAGCTCACCGACGAGCAGCAGCTGGTGCGCGACACCGCACGCGAGTTCGCCGACAACGAGATCGCACCGCGGGCGCGCGAGAACGACCGCGCCGGCCGCTTCGACACCGAACTGGTCGCCAAGCTCGCCGAGATCGGCTTCATCGGGCCGATCCTGCCCGAGGAGTACGGCGGCCGTGGGATCGACTACCGCACTTATGGGCTGATCGTCGAGGAGATCGGCCGCGCTGACTCCTCCGCACGAACCGTTGTCTCAGTCAACACGTCGCTGGTCGGCTCGGCGATCGCCAAGTGGGGTACCGAGCAGCAAAAGCAGCGCTTTATCCCCGCCATCTGCTCCGGCGAGGCGATGGGCTGCTTTGGCCTCACCGAGCCCGACACCGGCTCCGACGCCGCGAACCTCAGCACGCGCGCGGAGAAGATCGACGGCGGCTGGCGGATCAGCGGCCAGAAGCAGTGGATCTCGCTCGGCAACCACGCCGCTTTCGCGCTGATCTTCGCCCAGACCGACCCCGAGCTCGGCCACCGCGGCCTTGGCGCGTTCCTCGTGCCGACCGACTCTCCCGGCTTCTCGGCCACCGAGATCCACGGCAAGCTCGGCCTGCACGCCTCCGACACCGCCGAGCTCGCCCTCGATGGCGTCGAGGTCGGCGACGACGCGCTGCTCGGCGACGTCGGCAATGGCTTCAAGGTCGCGATGACGGCGCTCGACTCCGGCCGCTTCAGCGTCTCGGCCGGCTGTGTCGGCATCTGCCAGGGGTGCGTAGACGCGTCGACCGCCTACGCCAAGGAGCGCGAGCAGTTCGGCCGCCCGATCGCGGCCTTCCAGCTCGTCCAGGCGATGATCGCCGACATGGTCGTCGACACCCACGCCGCCCGCGCGCTCGTCTGGAAGGCCGCCTGGCTGAAGGACACCGGCCAGCCGAACACGCTCGAGACATCGGTCGCGAAACTCTTCTCCACCGAGGCGGCGATTCGCAGCGCCAACACCGCGATCCAGGTCCACGGCGGCTCCGGCTACGTCGACGACCACCCCGTCGAGCGCTACCTGCGCGACGCCCGCGTCACGACCCTCTACGAGGGCACCTCGCAGATCCAGAAGCTGATCATCGGCCGCTTGACGACGGGAATCAACGCGATGACCTGACGCGCCATACCTTTCGGGACTAGAATAAAATTCTAGAACGTTATTCTAGCCTTTTGGAGGTATTGTCGATGGTCCGCAACGTCCACGAGCGTCTGCTCCGTGCCGACCCAGACGCGGTCGGCGCACTGCTCGACTCGCTGTCCTCGCCCGACGACCGCCTCTGGCCGAACCGGCGCTGGCCGGCGATGAAGCTCGACCGCGGACTCACCGTCGGCTCCAACGGTGGCCACGGACCCGTCCGCTACGAAGTCGCGCGCTACGAGTCGGGGCGCCTGGTCGCGTTCGCCTTCACGCCGAAGTTCCCGCTCGACGGGGAGCACCGTTGCGAGGTCCTCCCCCAGCCCGACGGCACGACGCTGCTGCGCCACACGATCGAGGGATCCCCGAGAGGCTGGCTGCGCCTCGGCTGGCCGCTCTGCTTCCGCTGGCTGCACGACGCGCTGATCGAGGACGCGCTCGACCGGGCCGAAGCAGAGCTGTCAGGCGCCGAGTGGCGGCTGCGTCCGCTGTCCGTTCCGGTGCGCTCGCTGCGCGCGGGCGCGCGACGCTTCGCCTAGCGGTCGCGGAGCTGCCGCAGGACGAAGTGGAGGATGCCGCCGTTGCGGTAATAGAGCCACTCGTTCGGCGTGTCGATCCGAACGCGGGCGTCGAAGACGACCGGCTCGCCCTGCTCCGGCGTCGCGGTGACCCGCAGCGTCTTGGCACCCTCTTCGAGCGGCGCCAGATCGAAGCTCTCGAAGCCGGTCAAGCCGAGCGACGCGACCGAATCGCCGTCGGGGAACTGCAGCGGCAGGATGCCCATCCCGACGAGGTTCGAGCGGTGGATGCGCTCGTAGCTCTCGGCGATCGCGAACTTGACGCCCTGCAGGCGCGGGCCCTTGGCGGCCCAGTCGCGCGACGAGCCGGAGCCGTACTCCTTGCCGGCGAGCACGCCGAGCGGCACGCCCTCCGCCTGGTACTCCATCGCCGCGTCGTAGATCGTCGTCTGCTCGCCGTCCTTGACGGTGATGCCGCCCTCGGTGCCGGGCGCGAGCTGGTTGCGCAGCCGCACGTTGGCGAAGGTGCCGCGCATCATCACCTCGTGGTTGCCGCGCCGTGAGCCGTAGGAGTTGAACTCGCGCTGCTCGACGCCGTGCTCGATCAGGTAACTGCCGGCGGGGCCGTCGCGCTTGATCGCGCCGGCCGGTGAGATGTGGTCAGTCGTGACGCTGTTCCCGAGCAGCGCCAGGATGCGCGCCCCGCGGATGTCGTCGAAGCCCTCCGGCGCCTCGGCCGGCATGCCCTCGAAGTACGGCGGCCGCTTGACGTAGGTCGAGCCGTCGTCCCAGGCGTAGCGGTTGCCCTCGGGGGTCTCGAGCGCGCGCCAGTTCTCGTCGCCCTCGTAGACCTCGCCGTAGCTCTTGCGGTACATGTCGGACTGGACCGCGTGCTCGACCGCCGCGGCGACCTCCGCCTGCGACGGCCAGATGTCGCGCAGGTAGACCGGCTCACCGTCCGAGCCCTCGCCGAGCGGCTCGGTCAGCAGGTCGAGGTCCATCCGGCCAGCGAGCGCGTAGGCGACGCAGAGCGGCGGCGAGGCGAGGTAGTTCATCTTCACCTCGGGGTGAATCCGGCCCTCGAAGTTGCGGTTGCCCGACAGCACCGAGCAGACAGTCAGGTCCTCGGCCTCGATCGCCGCCGAGACCTCCTCCGGCAGCGGCCCCGAGTTGCCGATGCAGGTCGTGCAGCCGTAGCCGACGAGGCTGAAGCCGAGCTGCTCAAGCGGCTCAGTCAGGTCGCCGCGGTCGAGATAGTCGGTGACGACCTTCGATCCGGGCGCGAGGCTCGTCTTGACCCACGGCTTGCGCGTCAGCCCACGCTCGACAGCCTTCTGGGCGAGCAGGCCGGCGCCGACCATCACCGACGGGTTCGAGGTGTTGGTGCAGCTGGTGATCGCGGCGATCACGACGGCGCCGTCCTCGAGGTCGAACTGCTCGCCGTCGAGCGTGACCGACGCCGCTCGCTTGGGAGGTGCTTCGGCGACCGCTCCGTGGGCGTGCGCCGGCGCCCCATCGGCGTCGACGTCGCCGGGTGCGTTGGCCGGCGGATCGCTGGCCGGGAACGACAGCCGCGACCCGTTGCCGCCGTTGTCGAGCTGCTTGCCGTCCTCCGCGTCACGCAGCTCCGCGAGGAAGTCGCCCGCGGCCCCTGAGAGCGCAATCCGGTCCTGCGGTCGCTTCGGCCCCGCCAGGCTCGGCTCGACGGTGCTGAGGTCGAGCCCGAGCGTGTCCGAGTAGACGGCGTCCTCGCTGCCCGGCCCGTGGAACATCCCCTGCTCGCGCGCGTAGGCCTCGACGAGCTCGATCTGCTCGGCCGGGCGACCGGTGAACTCGAGATAGCGCAGCGTCTCGGCGTCGACCGGGAAGATCGCGCAGGTCGAGCCGAACTCCGGCGACATGTTGCCGATCGTCGCG
>CAMLNW010000191.1 GCA_946481495.1 uncultured Actinomycetes bacterium | reverse complement strand
CTGCGCGCGGGCGTATGTCGCGACCGGCGCGTGGACACGGCTGCTCGGGCTCGCCTGGCTCGACGAGCTGCCGGAGGGCTGCGGGCTGCTGATCCCGTGGTGTGGCTCGGTACACACGTTTGGGATGCGCTTCGCGCTCGACGTCGACTTCCTCGGCGCGGATGGGCGCGTGCTGCTGAGTCGCCGGGCGGTGCCGCCGCGACGCGTTGTGCGCTGCCGGGGAGCGGTCGCGGTGCTGGAGCGGCAGGCGCGCTAGGCGGGCGCGCCGACGAGACGGGCGAGCCGGAATCCGAGCGCTTCGAGCGCGAGGTCCTCGGTGACGTTGAGCTCGAGCGCCATGCGGGCGTCCTCGCAGCGCTCGGCGGCGACGCGGAGGCGGCGGGGGTCGATCGCGCGTGGAGCGTCGTCGTCCGGGCCGGCCGTCGCGGCGATCAGCGCCGCGGCGCCGGCGCGATCGAGCGCGGCGTCCTCGGCGCCCTCGCCGAGGCAGAGCAGATCGCGGAAGCGCAGCGCGGCAAGCGTCAGCCCGAGGTCGAGCTGCTCGGTGCGCGCGCGGCGGCCGTCGCGCTTGGCGGCGTCCTCGAACTGCTTCTCGATCGCGTTGCGCTCGCGGCCCTTCGGCTCGGTAGCGAGGCGGGCGGTGGCCTCCTCGGCGATGCGCTCCTCGGCGGCGAGCCGGCGCTCCTCGGCGCGATCGAGCAGGCCGCGCCAGGCCTCGGGCTCGCCCGCCGGCTGACCGCCGCCGCGCAACGCGCTGCCGACCAGGCGATCGACGTCGGCGAGCAGCGTGGCGCCCTCCTCGGAGGCGAGGAAGCGCGCGCGGGCGCCGTTGCCGAGCGCCAGGCGGGCACAGGCGCCGGCGCGTTCGGCAGAGGTGCCCTCCCCCACGAGCGCCTCAGCGATCTTGGCCGCCGGCAGCGGGTCGAAGCGGACGAGCTGGCAGCGCGAGACGACCGTCGGGATCACCTGGCCGAGCGAGTCGGTCAGCAGGATCAGGTGGACGAACGACGGCGGCTCCTCGAGCGTCTTGAGCAGCCGGTTGGCGACCTCGTCGTTCATTGTGTCGACGCGCTCGAGGACGAAGACGCGCTTCTGCGACTCGAACGGCGTGCGCGTCGCGGCCGAGACGACCGGGTCGGCGACGTCGTCGGTGCGCATCACGTGGGCGCCGGTCGGCTTGACCCAGGTCAGGTCGGGGTGGGCGCCGTCGAGCACGCGGTGGCGGGCGTTGTCGGGGTCCGGCGAGCCGGCCGCGAGCAGCTCGGCGGCGAAGGCACGCGCGGCGGTGCGCTTGCCGACCCCAGCCGGCCCATGGAAGAGGTAGGCGTGCGAGGCGTCGCCGGCGAGCGCCGCCGAGAGGGTCATGCGCGCCTGTGGGTGCGACTCGGTTCCGGACAGCACGGTCGGCGCGTTCATCGCGGCGAGCGTAGCGGCAGCCGTCGCCGGTATCGTCGCCGCCGTGGCACGCGGCCGGCTGATCACGATCGAGGGGATCGACGGCGCGGGCAAGACGACGCTCGCCGCGAGCCTGCTCGACCATCTGCGCGGCAGCAGCATCGAGATCGAGCTGCTGCGCGAGCCGGGCGGCGTCGTGGTCGCCGAGAAGATCCGAACGCTCGTCAAGGACCCCGAGCTGACGATCGGGGCGCGCGCCGAGACGCTGCTCTACGCCGCCGCGCGGGCGCAGCTCGTCGAGGAGGCGCTGCTGCCGGTGCTGGAGCGCGGGACGTGGGTGCTGCTCGACCGCTTCGTCGACTCGTCGCTCGCCTACCAGGGCGCGGGACGCGGGCTCGGGGTCGAGCTGGTGCGGGCGATCAACGAGTTCGGCACCGGCGGGCTGACACCGGATCGCACGCTGCTGCTGGAGATCGATCCCGCGCTGGGGCGCACCCGCCAGGGGAGGCGGCTGGAGGGGTTCGACCGGCTCGAGCTCGAGCAGGAGGAGTTCTTCGCGACGATCGCGGCGGCCTACTCGGCGCTCGCCGACGCCGAGCCGGAGCGGGTGCGGCGAATCGACGCGAGCCAGTCCACGGCGCTGGTCGTCGCTGCCGCCGAGGCGGCGGTCGAGGACCTGCTCGCCAGCCGTGACTAGGATGCCGCCCCCTATGCGCGCAATCGTTACAGGCGGATCTGGATTCATCGGCTCGAACATCGTCGACGGCCTGCTGGCCCGCGGCGACGAGGTGACCGTGCTCGACGACCTGTCGACCGGGCGCCGCGAGAACCTCGACGGGGCGCTCGCCAACGGCGCCGAGCTGGTCGAGGGCGACATCCGCGACCAGGCGGCGCTGGTCGAGCTGGCCGAGCGCGTCCGGCCGGAGACGATCTTCCACCTCGCCGCCCAGATCGACGTGCGCAGGTCAGCGGCCGACCCGGCGCTCGACGCTCAGATCAACGTCGTGGGCACGATCAACGTGCTGACCGCCGCCCAGGCCGTCGGCGCGCGCGTGGTGAACACGTCGACCGGCGGGGCGATCTACGGCGAGGGCAGGATCATCCCCGCGCCGGAGGACCACCCAGCCGAGCCGGAGGCGCCCTACGGCCAGTCGAAGTTCGCCGCCGAGGGCTACTGCGGACTGTTCAACCGCCTGCACGGCGTATCGGCGGTGTCGCTGCGCTACGGCAACGTCTACGGCCCGCGCCAGGACCCGCTCGGCGAGGCCGGCGTGATCGCGATCTTCTGCGGCAAGCTGCTCGAGGGCGAGCAGCCGACGATCTTCGGCGACGGCCTCCAGACGCGCGACTACGTGTTCGTCGGCGACGTCGTGCGGGCGAACCTCGCGGCGGCCGACTCGGACGCCGTCGGGGCGATCAACATCGGGACCGGCATCCAGTCGAGCGTGATCGACCTCGTGGAGGCGCTGGCGCCGCAGGCCGACGGCCGCTTCGAGGCGACGATGGCGCCGGAGCGGCCGGGCGAGGTGCGCCACATCGCGCTCGACGCGACGCGTGCCGGCGAGCTGCTCGGCTGGAGTGCCGAGATGGGTCTCGCCGACGGTCTCGCGGTCACGCTCGACTCGCTGCGCTGAGCGTTTCTCGCTGCTTGCGGGGCTTCTGCAGAGAACCCTGCAAACAGCGTTGAAAATCGCTGCGATTTGGCACAGACAAAGGTGTTTTGACGCTCTAAAGTGAGTGTTGGAAGTCTTTTGTGAGTCTTCCGTCCGGCGGGAGCGGCACCATCGCTTCCCGGCTTGCGGTAGGCGACTTTTCAAGCTTCCCCGCGACCGGGATTCCGGACGCAAAGAAGACGAGGAGAGCCATGCCGAGCAACCGCACCGCAACCACACCCAGCACCGCCGGAGTAACGGTCGAGCGGCGCTATACAGAGCCCGGCGTGCATCCCTTCGACGCCGTCGAGTGGGAGATTCGCGACGCCGTCATCGGCGACCCCGCGAAGCCGGCCTTCGAGCAGCGCGGCGTGGAGTTCCCGAAGTCGTGGTCGCAGAACGCGACGAACATCGTCGCCCAGAAGTACTTCCGCGGCCGTCTCGGCAGCGACGAGCGGGAGAGCTCGGTGCGCCAGATGGTCGGTCGCGTCGCCGGCACGATCGCCGGCTGGGGCCGTGCGGGCAACTACTTCGCCAGCGCTGAGGACGCCGACGCCTTCGAGGCCGAGCTGACCCACATCCTGCTCCACCAGCAGGCGGCGTTCAACTCGCCGGTCTGGTTCAACGTCGGCTTCGAGGAGCACCCGCAGTGCTCGGCCTGCTTCATCCTCAGCGTCGAGGACACGATGGAGTCGATCCTCGACTGGAACACCAAGGAGGGCAAGATCTTCCGCGGCGGCTCCGGCTCGGGGATCAACCTCTCGAACATCCGCGGCTCGATGGAGCACCTCGCGAAGGGCGGCACGGCGTCCGGGCCTGTCTCCTTCATGCGTGGCGCGGACTCCTGGGCCGGCACGATCAAGTCGGGCGGCAAGACCCGCCGCGCGGCGAAGATGGTCGTGCTCGACGTCGACCACCCCGACGTCCTCGACTTCGTCTGGTGCAAGGCGCGCGAGGAGGAGAAGGCGGGCGCGCTGCGCGACGCCGGCTTCGACATGTCGATCGACGGCGACGGCTTCACCTCGATCCAGTACCAGAACGCCAACAACTCGGTGCGCGTCACCGACGAGTTCATGTCGCGCGCCGAGCGCGGCGAGGAGTGGGAGCTGCTGTCGCGCGGCGACGGCACTCCGGTCGCAACCCACGACGCGGCCGACGTGCTGCGCCAGATCTCGGACGCGGCATGGCGCTGCGCCGATCCGGGCGTCCAGTACGACACGACGATCAACGACTGGCACACCTGCCCGAACTCGGGCCGGATCAACGCGTCGAACCCGTGCTCGGAGTACATGCACGTCGACGACTCGGCCTGCAACCTGGCGTCGATCAACCTGATGAAGTTCCGCCGCGCCGACGGCACGTTCGACGTCGAGGCCTACGAGCACGTCGTCGACGTGCTGATCCTCGCGCAGGAGATCGTCGTCTCGCCGTCGAGCTACCCGACCGAGGAGATCGGCCGCAACGCCGTCGCGTTCCGCCAGCTCGGCCTCGGCTACGCCAACCTCGGCGCGCTGCTGATGAGCAATGGCCTCCCCTACGACTCCGACGAGGGTCGCGCGGTCGCCGGCGCCCTGACCGCGCTGATGACCGGCCGCGCCTACCGCAAGTCGGCCGAGATCGCCGCGGCCGTCGGTCCCTACGAGAAGTTCGAGGAGAACCGCGACCCGCACCTCCACGTGATGCGCAAGCACCGCGCGGCGGCCGACGACATCGACGCCGGCCTCGTCGAGGAGCCGCTGCTCGACGCGGCCAAGCGCTCGTGGGACGAGGCGATCGAGCTCGGCGAGGAGTTCGGCTACCGCAACGCGCAGGCGACGGTGCTCGCGCCGACCGGGACGATCTCCTTCCTGATGGACTGCGACACGACCGGCATCGAGCCGGACTTCTCGCTGGTCAAGTTCAAGGAGCTCGTCGGCGGCGGCAACATGACGATCGTCAACCGCACCGTGCCGGAGGCGCTGCGGACGCTCGGCTACTCCGACCAGGAGGTCGAGCAGATCGAGGCGCACATCGCCGAGAACAGCACGATCGTCGGCGCCCCGGGGCTGAAGGAGGAACACCTGCCGGTGTTCGACGTCGCCGTCGGCTCACGCGCGATCAGTCACATGGGCCACATCAAGATGATGGCCGCGGCCCAGCCGTTCCTCTCGGGCGCGATCTCGAAGACGGTCAACCTGCCGGCCGAGGCGACGATCGAGGACATCTCCGAGACCTACATGGAGGGCTGGAAGCTCGGCCTGAAGGCGCTCGCGATCTACCGCGACGGCTCGAAGACCGCGCAGGCGCTGCGCACCGACGCGCAGCAGGACGAGCCCGCCGACACGCAGGCGAAGATCGACGCGGCGGTCAAGGCCGCGATCGCCGAGGTCGGGCCGCGGCGCAAGCGGATGCCGCGTGAGCGCCAGTCGCTGACGCACAAGTTCTC
>CAMLNW010000190.1 GCA_946481495.1 uncultured Actinomycetes bacterium | reverse complement strand
TCGTAATGAATGATGCCGAGGTTGTTCAGGGCCTGGGCGTTGTTCGGGTCGAGCGCGAGGCTGAGTGGCAGCACGACGCGCGCCGTACCGATGTTCGCCTGGCGCGCGGTCTGGGTGGCGGTCGCCGTCAGCGCCGGGTGCTTGCCGAGCTTGGTCTGCTTGGCGCCGGTCAGTTTCATCGTCAGCTTGGGTGCGAACGGGAGTGCCGCGCAGCCGTCGAAGCGCACACCGGCTGTGCGCGTGCGAGCGGTGCCCTGAAGCGAGTGCAGCGTCGCGCCGACTTGGCGATCGCCGCAGGAGGTCGGGTTGTAGACAAAGCCGTCGCGGTCTACCGCGACCTCGACGTCGCGCAGGCGGATCGGCACGCCCTCGAGGATCTGCGGCAGCGGATCGCTGACGACCGTTACGTGGGCGTCGTTGGGATCGACGTGGACCTGCTGGCGGACGATGACCGTGCCGAGGTCGTACGGCCCGGCGAGCGCCCGGATCACCGCGACCATCCCGAACGGTGCGCCCTTGTAACCCTCGGTGAAGTAGACCGGGCCGGAGAGCGCAAACGGCTCGCTGCCCGCGCCCGACCGCGTCCTGACCGTCCCGATCCGGCTGCCGGCGGGACACGCGCCCGCCGTGGCGGCCGCGTCGGCGCACTTCTCGACCCGCGAGATCATCGCGCCGAGACCGGGCGGCGTGTCGACGCGAACGCCGGACAGGAACTCGTTGCGGTCGCCGCGCTCGATGTCGGCCTCGAACGCCGCAAAGGCCCCGGAGACCGGATGCGCGCTGCGTGCCCCGAAGCCAGGCTCGAAAGCGGGCGGACAGCCCGACCCGGCGATCTCGAAGTCGCTCGTCGGGCTCACCGGAGCCGTGCCGGAGTAGGGCCTCAGCAGGCTCGTGGCGGTCTTCTGGCCGCAGTCGACGGGCGTGGCGAGCGGCGCCCGCGATCCGTCGCGAACGTCGAGCGTGATGTCCTCGAACGCCTGCTGAGGGTTGTCCTCGAAGGTGACGGTCAGCTGGCCGCTGTTCGGATCGGGCACTGCCGAGCCCTTCAGGCGCACCGAGACGCCGTTGCCGTCGGCGGTCAGGAAGACGCGGTACTGGTTGCCGGGCTGGGGCTGTCCGACGTAGATCGATCCCTCGAGCGGCGTCGGCAACAACGGCGTGTCGACAGCAACCGTTCCGATCTGCGACGCCGCCGGGCAGTTGACCGGATTGCGCGTACCGAGCGCCAGCCCGGCGTCGGGACACGCCTCGAGGCCGTTGGCGGCGGACGGGTTGAGCGTCATCCCCGGCGGCAGCGTGATGCTTGCGTCCTCGACGTGCGACGTCGAGAGCTGGCCGGGCGTCAGCAGGCCGTCCGGTGGGACGTGGAGGCCGAACTCGGGCCCAACGGGGCTGTCGGGCTCCGTGGTGTCGGGAGTGACCGAGATCGTCGGCGCAAACGGGAGCTGGTTGCAGTTCGAAGGTCCCTCCCCACCGTCGTCGCGCGTCGACGACAGCGACGTCGCCTGGACAACCTCCGCGGCGTGCGACCAAGCGGTCAAGGTCGTCGTCAGCTTCTGCTCGAGGCAGCGCGTCGGATTGGTCAGGAACGGCGTCGGGGTCGAGCTGCTGGTCTGGCCGCCGCTATTGCACGTGTAGGGCACCAGCGTCACGGGAACCGTCGCGATGTTGGTCTGCGCTCCCAGGCAGGCCTCGCCGCGCTCGGCGTTGTGAGCGGTCGACGCCGGCACGCCGAAGAACTTCAGCTTCGAGCTGATCACCTCCGGCGAGGCGGCGGTGTCGCTGATCGTGAAGTAGACGCCGTAGTCGCTCTCCCAGCGGACGCCGCCGATGATGTCGACCGGCTCGAGCGCACCAACGGCCGAGACGACCTCGGTCGGTACCGGCCCGAGCGCGTCGCCCGCCTTCTCCGGGTTAAAGCCGAAGCGCGACACCTGGGTGTCGTCGAAGGTCATGTTGTAGAAGGGCACCTTGAGCTGTAGGAAGATGCCGTCGACGACGGCGCTCAGCTCCTCGGTACCGAGCTGCGTCTCCGGCGGACAGCCGGTAGTTGTCCGCTGGGTGTCGGTGCACTGCGGCAGCGCCTGTGGGTTCGAGACCAGACCCGGCGGTACGTCGACGCGGATGTCCTCGACGTTGCCGTCCGGCGTCCCGTCGGCCGTGGTGTTGAAGAGGATGTCCGTGATGCCGAAGTGCGGATGACCGCCAGCCGGCTCGTAGTCGTCGTTCTCGTCGGTCGTGGTGACCTTCGCCTCGAAGCCGGCGATGCCGAAGGCGGCGTGCGCGGCCGGCGCGACGACGAGCGCCAGCAAGAGCCCAAGCACCCCCGCGATCCAGCTATGCCTCCCCACGCGCATACTGGCCGACCGTTTGCCCGGCCGGGCGCGTTTTCACACCTAGCGTGCGGCTAGGGCCTTGCGGATCTCCTTGGGGAGCATGAAGCGGACGTCCTCTTGGACGACCTCGAACTCCGAGACGTCTTCGGTGCCACGCTCGCGGAAGAAGTCGACCAGCCGCTGGACGAGCTCCTCGGGTGCGCTGGCCCCCGAGCTGATGCCGACGACGCGCTTGTCGACGAGCCACTCCTCCTGGACCTGGGTCTCGTTGTCGATCAGGTGAGATTCGGCGCCGTGCACACGCGCGACCTCGACCAGGCGATTGGAGTTCGACGAGTTCGACGAGCCGATCACGAGCACCAGATCGCACTGACCCGCCATCTGCCGAACGGCCATCTGACGGTTGGTCGTGGCGTAACAGATGTCGTCGGTGCGCGGACCGGTGATATTGGGGAACTTCTCGCGCAGCCGGTTGATGATCGCGCGCGTCTCGTCGACCGACAGCGTCGTCTGCGAGATGAAGGCGACGCGGTCCGGATCGTCGACCTCGAGCGCGTCGACGTCGGCCTCGGTCTCGATCAGGACGATGTGGTCGGGCGCCTCGCCCATCGTGCCCTCGACCTCCTCGTGGCCGGCGTGGCCGACCAGGACGATCGTGTAGCCCTCGGCGGCGAACTTCTTCGCCTCGACGTGGACCTTGGTGACCAGCGGGCAGGTCGCGTCGATCGTCTTGAGCTCACGCGCGGCGGAGTTGGCGTGGACCGCCGGCGAGACGCCATGAGCGGAGAAGACGACGGTCTCCCCCTCCGGGACCTCGCTCTCCTGGTCGACGAAGATCGCGCCGCGCTCGCGCAGCTGCTCGACCACGTGCTTGTTGTGGACGATCTCCTTGCGCACGTAGACCGGCGGCCCATACAGCTCGAGCGCGCGCTCGACGGTCTGGACGGCGCGGTCGACGCCGGCGCAGTAGCCGCGCGGGGCGGCCAGCAGCAGCTTCTCTGGAGCGTTGACCATCGCGTCAAAGTCTACGTAGGAGCTCGTAGACGGTCTCACCGCTGGCGTCGAGGCTGCGCTGGGAGACCTTCGACAGGTCGTCGCAGGTCCGATGCCAGCAGGGAAAGTCGAAGTCGATCAGGTCGATCGAAGGCACGCCCTGCTCGATGAACGGCAGATGGTCATCCTGGATGCCGCCACCGAGATCGGCCGCCGGAAAGACCTTGCCGACGCCAACCGCGCGGGCGGCGGCGCGCAACCGCTGCCAGAGCCCGGCGTTCGAGTAGCTCTCGCGCGGGATGCGCAGCCCCTTGTTGCCGACGAAGTCGAGCAGGATCATCGCCTCGGCGTTCTTGTAGCGCGGGGCGACCGCCTTGCTGCCGCGGATTCCGTAGCGGGTGAACTCGTGGTCGGACTTGCCGGCCGGCACCTCCTCGCCGTCGAACATCAGGAAGACGACGGTCGGGCGCAACTCGCGCGGCTCAATCGTGCGCGCCAGCTCGGCCGCGACCGCGGTCCCCGACGCACCATCGACAGCACCAACGAAATCAGGGATCTCCTTGGTGTCGTAGTGGGCGCCGACGATCACCACCCGCTTCGGGTTGCGGCCGGGCACCCGTCCGACGACGTTGCGCAGACCGCCGCCGATCGGCTGGAAACGGCCGTTGGGGAGCAGCCGGCGCAGTCGTGCGGCGAGCGCCCGTGAGGGCTCGGAGCCGGCAGGGCGCGGGCCGAGCTCGACCTGCTCGCGGACCAGCGCATAGGCCGCCTTGGCGTCGAAGCGGTCGACCAACGGCTGAGGCACCTTTTCGGCCGCCGAGGCTGAGTCGTCACTGCCGCCGCAGCCGGCCGCGACCGCCACGCCACAGATAAGCGCTCCGAGTATCGCCATCGCCCGCGATGTATCGAACTGCCGTCCCATTCCGGTGATTGTGGCGTAGGCTCCATCCATGGCGCAGAGCCACCGAGACCGACTGAGCGCAATCGACGCGTCGTTCCTGCATCAGGAGCGTCGTTCGTCGCATATGCACGTGGGCGCGATCGTGCTGATGGACGGCCCCGTGCCGACGCGCGAGGAGTTCACGCGCCACATCGAGTCGCGGCTGCACCTGGTGCCGCGCTACCGCCAGAAGCTGGCGTTCCCGCGCTTCGAGATGGGCCGCCCGTTCTGGGTCGACGACCCGCGCTTCAACATCGACTACCACGTCCGCCACACCGCGCTGCCCTCCCCCGGCTCGATGGAGCAGCTGCGCGGAATCGCCGGGCGGATCTTCTCGCAGCGGCTCGACCGCTCAAAGCCGTTGTGGGAGATGTGGCTTGTCCAGGGACTGGACAACGGCGGTTTTGCGCTTGTCTCGAAGACGCACCACGCGCTGGTGGACGGCGTGTCCGGCGTCGACATCGCCACGGTCCTGTTCGATCTCGCCCCCACCCCGCCAGCGCTTGAGGAGACCGAGCCTTGGGTGCCCGAGCAGGAGCCGTCGCAGGCCGAGCTGGTCGCCGAGGGGATCAAGGATCTGCTGCGCGCGCCCGGGATGGTTGCCGGCGAGGCCGCGAAGGTCGTCCGCGACCCCGCCACCACGGTCGAGCGTGCTCGCGAAGCCGTCGAGGGCGTCGGCGAGATCGCCTGGGCAGGCCTCAACCCCGCGCCCGACGTTCCGCTCAACGTCGAGATCGGTCCACACAGGCGAATCGTCTGGCTGCAATGCGATCTCGCCGACTTCAAAGCTGTCAAGGACGGACTCGGCGGAACCGTCAACGACGCCTTCCTGACAGTCGTCGCCGGCGGGCTCGGCAAGTGGCTGCGCACCCGTGGCGTGCGGACCGAGGGGCTCGAGCTGCGTGGCCTCGTTCCCGTCTCGATCCGCGCACGCGACGAGCATCACGCGCTCGGCAACCGGATCGCCGCACTGCGCGGGCCGCTGCCCGTCTACGCGAAGGACCCTGTCGAGCGGCTGCGCCTGGTGCGCGAGTCGATGCAGGGTGTCAAGGAGTCGAAGCAGGCGCTCGGCGCCGAGGTGATCTCAGGGCTCGAGGACTTCGCACCGCCAACGCTGCTCGCCCAGGCATCGCGGATCAACTTCTCGACGCGGCTGTTCAACCTGATCGTCACCAACGTCCCCGGCCCGCAGATCCCGCTCTACGTGCTCGGGCGCGA